>DMYK01000525.1:1931-2913 GCA_003483675.1 Microcoleaceae cyanobacterium UBA11344 | reverse complement strand
CGCGGTTCGGTAAATTTGTGATTAAGAAGTACCGCGACAGATAGAGCTCCGGCGGTGAAGGCTTCCTCCTGTTCTTTGAAGTTGTAAGGGTCGATTTGATTGAGGTGAATCTCAGAAAGATTACAGTGGAAGTTAGAGCCAATGATTTCCAGTTTTGTTATCCTAAAGGCTTTTTATCCTCTAGTTCTACAGATTCCATTTTATCTGTAGCTCGGCGTACTTTTTCATTTACTCTAAAGCTTACACACTCAAGGGTTGTTTTGCAAGGATTTGAGATTCTTCGCTTCGCTCAGAATGACATAATGACGTTGCAATAAGTAAGTCTTACTATAGTCGTAAATGCCCCGCACTCTTGCCAGGATTATATTCTTCAAAAAAGAAGGTTCACCCGGTACGCTCTACGGTGGTAAAGGATTTTTAATTCCCTTACTTACCTCGGAATTAACATCTCAGTCTTCTCCGAATTTGCGAGGTTTTTAACGTGAGGCAAAATTACTTACCACACGGGTTTAATCCCAAACGAACTGACCGATGTTCTAATTCTTCCGCAGTCATATTAGGATAGCTTTCCTGCAACCACTGTTTAGCTTTTCCTTCGTCGTAAGCTTTCAAAAACTCAAGTTTAAAACTCGGCGTTGGAATTAAATCAACGTTAGCTCTAGCTACAGCTTCACCAGCCCATTGAATCGCTCCTTCACCAGAATAATACTGTTTTCTAACAGCATCAATACATTCTTCTAATGTAGGTTTGTAATGGAAAACACGAGAGTGATTTGCCATTCTCAAAGCATCGCGTTCTGGATCTATTTTCCAGTTGCCATTTTCATCTTGTTGCCACAGATTATCTTTAGCATTTGCGCCTAGTTCGTCACCAGAATCAAACTGACGAATTCCCGCGCTGCGGCGGATATTGCCGGCAACAATCGTGACCGCCGCTTCGTCAATCAATACGCAGCATTCAACTGAATTTAACTGCCGCCCT
>DMYK01000525.1:0-1885 GCA_003483675.1 Microcoleaceae cyanobacterium UBA11344 | reverse complement strand
CCTTTTAAAGGTTCTCCCACCGGGCGAACATCGCTCAAATCAATGAAGATTTCAACGGCTCCCGCAAATCTTTCATCTGTGGATAATTCCAGCAAAGTTTGATAGGATTTTACCCAACCTTGGCGAGAATCTCCGACGTAAATAGTTGCGGTTTTTTCTGCTATTTTTACTTCGGTTTCTTGACGGCGCAATTGAGCTGGTGTAGAGCCGATTTCGCCTTGCAGTGTCACGGTTAAGCGGTTGCGAATCGGTGGCAATTGGTTGATATATTTGGGTTCCAAAACTGCGCCGGTGCCGCAGCCCATCATCGCCAAATCCATCAACAAGCCAAATGCTCGCCAGTCGAGAATATTGGTTGAGGAGCAATTATATGCGCCGGAAAAATTCTCAGGTTGTTCGATCCACTTGCTACCGCCCACCCACAGCCAGCGCCCGGAAGCTAGGGTTTTGAGCTGATTTTGCATCCGGTGCAGCAACTCTGTTTCTTCGGGGGTGAGGTTTCCGAGTTTTTGGAGGCCTTTGACGGTACGATCGCACACGTCGGCCCATGTTTCCCTTCCCGTGTCGGTACGGCGGCTGTACGTCCTGAAAAATACTGGATTGGCTGCGGGTGCTGTTTCGGGGAAATCGGACTGGTTGCGTTTGTCGCTAGCACTCGATCGCTCTAATTCTCGAACCATAGGTTGTGTACTGACTTGTCAGAATAAATCAACAGACTATGAATATACAACAGGATTCAGATTTAGGGTGAAAGGTTGACAAATTTCACAATTTGCACTAAATATGGTGGACACATCTATACAGGCAGAGTGTAAGAATCGCCTCAAAACTTCAGCAAAAAACCCGATTTTTTCCAGAAACCGGGTTAAGCACAAATGTTGTCAATTGTCAATTATTAGTCGTTAAAAACTGAATATTTGGCAACAGCGGGTCTTGAACAATCCCCACACCGTTAAATCCCCAACGCTGAAGCACCTTATCTACCTGAGAACCGGAAATAGATTCTACCCCAAAGCGATCGGCAACATCCGCAGCATGGGCGTTCAGATAACTCAAAGCATCATAATCTTCGCGAAACATCAGCAGATAACTCATCACCGAATCTGGATTAGGACAAGCGCTGATATATTTGCCGTCAGCACGAGAACGCAGCAAGTAGAAAACTTGAGAAAACATTTTATCTTCTTCGTCAAAATAATAGATTAACTCAAATTGGCGATCGGGAATCGGGAATCGGGAATAACAGTCCTGGACGCACAAACTCTATAGGTAGGGTGCGCACTGCGCACAGAGCCTCTACTTAGGACGAATAGAACCATTTTTTGCATCCAAGACTGTTAGATATGCCCATTCTTTTTCAAGCTTTCAGCAGTGCTTTAGAAGCTGATTCCCCTGCGAGTTTCAGTTGCGATCGCAATTTAAGGTTCAACAACAGCAAGACAGTCCACTGACTAAATATGGATAGCAAAAAGGTATTTCCTGACAGGGTTGCGAAAGACGGCGAAAACCAAAAGCCCGCAAATGTTGAAGACAACCAGAAAATAGGAGCTTTTTCTGGGGTGAGCAACAGCATAGATAAAATCGCAGGCGGCAACAAGATAGCGCCACCCACTGTGCGGGTGGCCCAAATTTCCTGATTTCGGGTTTTGGTAAATAGGAATAGTTGGGCGATAGCTGCATAAATTAGGATGAGATTCATGCAGAGAATTACGCCCCAAAATCCGTTTGTATCAAAATTTTCCAACAGCGTCCAAGGTGTTAAAATTATGACTGAGATCAGCAAATTAATCGCGATCGCAACTACAGCCGGACTTTTATCGCTCCAAATTAAATCGAGGAGTGGGTAGCGTCGCCACAACTTATGACTGCTCGGAACGATTTGTTG
>DMYK01000522.1:9805-13885 GCA_003483675.1 Microcoleaceae cyanobacterium UBA11344 | reverse complement strand
AGTCACCACCCACACCGATTTTCCCTCCTGAATCTGGCGAATCAGGTGAATGATATCCGTCAAAACGTAAGGCGCGTTTGGCAAAAAGGCGATAAATGCCAGAAAACCAGCCCACCAACGGAGAGAACGAACTCCGCGCTGCCGCAATACCCAGATATCTACAGCCATTAATGCGAGTGTAATGGCGATCGCCCCCAAAACGTAAGTTTTGCCCAACTCTAGCAAAATGTGCTTCAGATAGAAGAAAAACAGCCTCATACTGGGCAAAAAAGTAGCTCCCAGGAGAAAACCCGTCCCCCAGATCAGCCAGCGCGATCGAGGTTTGCGAAACAGCCAAAAACTCAGCGCCAGCGGTATTAAACCTAAAAACAAATTCCAAGACATCCAGGGGACATTGTGTCCCATTGCGTGCAATGCTTCGATGATTAAAGCCATGACTGATAATTTTATACAATTAAAGGTTTGAGCCTGCACCGCTTCCCTAGCAGCTTGGATCTATTTTAGTCGTCTATCTAAAATCTTCAAGTCTTATTTGCCCATCGGAATCTGAATCTGAAAAGTTGTTCCTTTTCCTAGGGACGAAATACACTCTATTTTGCCCTTGTGTTTTTCCACAACTATCGAGTGGGAAATAGACATTCCCAACCCCGTACCTTTCCCCACTTCTTTCGTGGTAAAAAACGGATTAAAAATCTGATTGATCGCCTCCTCCGGGATGCCCGTGCCATTGTCGGAAAATTCCACCATCACCGTTTTCTGAGTCGTCATCATAGTGCAAATAGAAATCCGGCCAGGATTTGTCTGTGCTTCCGCAACAGATAACTTGTGATATCGTTCCTCGATCGCATCAATTCCATTCACAATAATATTCATAAACACCTGATTCAGTTGACTCGCGTAGCACTCCACCAGCGGCAAGTTGCCGAAGTCCTTAACTACTTGAATTGCAGGCCATGAATCCTTAGCCTTCAAACGGTGCTGCAAAATCAACAAAGTGCTCTCAATACCTCCATGAAGATCGACCGGCTTCATTTCCGATTCGTCCAGCCGCGAAAAATTACGCAGAGACAAAACAATCTGCCTGATCCGCTCGGTTCCCACCTGCATCGAACCCATAATTTTTGTTAAGTCTTCAACTAGGAAATCTAAATCTATTTCTTCTCTGCGATCGAGAATTGTTGAATTAGGTTCGGGATACTCCTGTTCGTAAACAATTACCAAGTCTAGCAACTGTTTGGTATACTGATCGAGATAAGTGATGTTACCATGAATAAAGTTAACAGGATTGTTGATTTCGTGAGCGATACCGGCCACCAGTTGCCCCAGAGCAGACATTTTTTCATTTTGAACTAGCTGAGTTTGAGTAGAGCGCAATGACCGCAGCGCTTCTTCGAGTTGTTGAGATCTTTCTCTTTCTCGCACCTCACTTTTTATGAGTGCTTCCTCTGCTTCTTTGCGAGTCGTAATATCCTGAGAAAATCCAATGATCACCTTGCACCGTCCCTCTGAATTCCTGCTAAAAATAGTATCCCGACTTTGCAGCCAAAACCATTGACCATTCGCCGCCAGCATCCGATACTCAATTTCCCAAACTTCCCCATCTTGAATTGCTGCAAAGCTAGCATGATGTTCTGCAACTTTCGTCAAATCTTCCTGGTGGATTAACTGATGCATAATCGACGCACCCATCGCTTCAATTTCGTCAAATGTATAGCCCAAAAGTGTACCTATCGAAGCATTAGCGTAGATATTTCGCTGTTCTTCTAAGTCGTAGAGATACAAAATACCGGGAGTAGCATCGGCGATTTTTTGAATGAATTGCTGACTCTCTTGCAAAGCTAACTCAGCTTGTTTGCGATCGGTAATATCAATGGTGATACCGTCCCAAAGAATATCGCCGTTTTCCTTAGCTTCGGGACGGGAAATCCCCTGAAACCATCTGAGTTTTCCAGAGGGAAGAATTAGCCGTCCTTCCCACTGCCAAGGTTGCAGAGTTTGGGCAGAAATAGCAAGGGATTCGTGATATTTTTGGCGGTGTTCGGGATGAACCAAATCTATTAACAAATCAGAATTTTGCTGAACTGCTTCTGGTTCTAATTCAAAGATTTCTCGGCAAGCAGGACTCATGTAAGGGAAACTTACTGAGTTATCTGGCCGCAATAAACATTGATAAATCACCCCAGGCAAATTAGCCGAAAGCTTTTGAAATCTGCTCTCGCTGGCTATTAATTCTTGCTCTGCTTCCTGGCGTTCGGCAATTTCTGTTTGCAACAGGTTAAAAGCTTTGCTCAATTCCGATGTCCGCTTGAACACTCTATTTTCTAAGTCTTCATTCAATTGTTTAAGACTTTCTTCTGCTTGTTTGCGCTCGATGGCAATTCCGGCTAAATTACTTACCGATTCGATTAATTGCCACTCAAAATCTTGGGGAGTGTGTGGCTCAGAATAATACATCGAAAAAGTTCCCAAGACTTGACCCTGAGATGATAAAATAGGAGTAGACCAACAAGCTCTTAGTCCAAAACCTAAAGCAAAATCTCGATAATTTGCCCACAGCGGATCGCTGGCAATATCTGTAACGATCACCTGTTCGCGACGGTAGACAGCAGTGCCGCAGGAACCAACATTAGGACCGATCGCAGTACCATGAACAGCAGCATTGTAACTCTCAGGTAAACTGGGCGCGGCTCCGTGCATCAGGTGTTTGCCTTCTCGATCTAAAAGCAAAATCGAACCGATCACTTTTTTAGATTGCTGTTCGATATTTTTAACTAAGGCATTTAAAGTATCCCCCAGAGGAGCACTCTTAGCAATCATTTCTAATATTTGTTTTTGACCATCCAACCAACTTTCAGCCTGCTTGCTCTCCGTAATATCGCGGGCTACGCAAAGAACTGTGTTTGACTGCATTGGTGAAATGCTAGCAGCAAACCAACTTTCTATGTTGCCAATTTCCAGGCTATATTCTAGTGAAAGCATCTGCTTTGTGTCGAGAGCAAGTTGAATTTGACTCAGGAAAAAATCTGCTGTTTCTGGTGGCAGGATATCGTGCATAGTTTTGCCGATAACTTCTGCCGGCGGTTTGTACAAAAGATCGGGATTTGTCGGCGCAATTTTCAGGTAGCATCCCTCCCGATCAATCACAAAAATTACGTCGTTCATGGCGGCAAACAAGGCCCGCAATTCAGCTTCAGAATCTTGCAGGGCTATTTCGGCAAATTTGCGATCGCTAATATCCGTTCCAATACACAGCACACCCGTCAAGCGTCCTTTCGCATCCAGCAAAAGTTGATTTTTCCAATCTACCCACACTTTTTCCCCATTGCTACGGATGTTTTCATTTTCATGTTTGAAGTATTTTTCCGAGCTGGAAAAACAGTCTTGAATCATTCTTACTAAGTCATTTTCCGACATATCTGCCGACGCAAAAAGTGTGCCGATCGCACTTTTGCCAATTATTTCGGCTTCTGAATACCCCAAAAAAGATTCAGCAAACTCGTTAAAAAAAGCAATATTTCCTTGACTGTCTAACTGCACAATGATGCTGTTAGCATTCTCAACCAATTGCCGATACTTAGCTTCGCTTTCCCGCAACTTTCTAGAACCGTACACCCAGTTAAACGCCACCACCCCGCTCAAAAGTGCCAGCAAGCCACCAGCACCCAGCCAAAGCCCCCGAAACGGCGAATTATGTGGCCATCCCCCCTGGGGAATTGCTGCCAACTGCCAGGAACCGCTGGGCAAAATCACTTCCAGCAGTACGGGTGCTTGCTGGAAAACTGCCCCGTCGCCGAAAAATACTTCCCCGGACGCACCCTTGCCGTTTTTGCCCCGCAGAGCGTATTGCAGCTTCGCTAAGGGGTCTTTGATCCCGGCCTCCTTGAGGATGGTATCTCGGTCGATGACAATGCCTGTTAAGCCCCAAAAAACCCCTGTTTCGGGAGCTGCGCCCGGGGGTGTGAGAAAAATGGGCGATCGACTGATAAACCCTATGTTCCCCTCGATTAATTTCATCGGCCCAGCAAGTACAGTTTTTCTAGTCTCGATCGCCTCTGCGACCATTTGTCGTTGCTGAGGTAT
>DMYK01000522.1:0-9708 GCA_003483675.1 Microcoleaceae cyanobacterium UBA11344 | reverse complement strand
GTAGCTGCAAATTCCGCTGCGCTGATATTTGGGTTATTTGAGATAGAAGCCACCAAACCCCGCATCAGAAACAGTCGCGAATTCAAAGAGCCTTCGAGCTTAGAACGGACTTTGCTGAGTTGATTGAGGGTGCTAGCGCGGTTGTACTCCCAAAACCGCTGCTGTTGCGATCGATCTAAAAGGCAGACACCGGTCAAAATTACTACTGATGCGGAAATTGCTGCTAAGTACGGTGAAATTTGGAAATTTTTCATCAAGTGGGGCATTTGTCGCTAATTTAAGATCCCCGTAGGGACTGGGCATTGCCCAGTCCCTACTTGGGATAGATTTATTTTAGTCCGAAATCCGTAGTTCACTGCAAGAGGTATGGTATAGATTAATACAGAATTGCCTAAAAGTTAAGCAGCCCCAAATTTGGGGAGTCCCGCAATATCTGCCGGAATGGGCGATCGACTTTTGGCAGATTTAGCAAAAAGATTAAACTAAAGTTAGGAATTATTATAGGACTTATGCACGCGGGGTCAAAAACCCGGTTTCTGCGTCAATATCTCTCGAAAAAATGCACCCGGTCACTGAGCCCTTCGACTTCGCTCAGGATAAACTCCGTCGAAGTGTTCGGAGAAACCGGGTTTTTTGCGTCCAGGACTATATTACATTCAGCGCTACGGCGAATCACTCCTAGGGGAAAATAGATGCAGGAACAGTTGATGGCAGCGATCGCACCTTACCGCGATCGGGTAGATTATCTAGAAGTTCGCCTCGAACAAAGCGAGTCAACTGCGATTAGTTTTCGCGGCCCTCAGTTAGATGCTGTTAACCGCAGTTTCAGTCTAGCCGGTGGCATCCGCGCTTGTCACAAAGGCGGCTGGAGTTTTGTAACTTTTAACGGTTTGGCTGAATTAAAAGACCGCATTGAAGAAGCTGTGGTTCAGTCTCGCTTAGTAGGTACCGAAAAGACTTTACTAGGAGATGTCGCCCCGGTTCAAGATTATGTAGCGGTGGAATTGGGCCGCGATCCTCGCTCTATTACTTTAGCAGAAAAGCGCAAGTTGCTGGAATCTTACAACCAATTGCTATTAGATTATGACCCGCGAATTCAGACTACAATAGCTGGTTATAGCGATCGATTTGGGATTACTTATTTTGTGAATTCTCAAGGCACTTGCATCGCTCAAGAACGCTTAGACGTCACCGGGCGGTTTGGGGCGATCGCTCGCGGCGAGTCCGGCATTGTCCGTCAAGGGTTTGAATCAATTCATTCGCGATCGGACTACGATGTCTTGACAAATCTTGAAGACCAAGTTAAAAGTGCCGCCGTTCGAGCTGTTAGCCAACTAGATGCAAAATCAGTTAAAGGTGGCCAATATCCGGTGATTTTAGACCCTTATTTGTCAGGGGTATTTATTCACGAAGCTTTCGGTCATTTGTCGGAAGCTGACGGCATTTACGAAAACCCAAAAATGCAGGAATTGTTGACTTTGGGAAAACCAGTGGCGATCGCACAATTGAATGTAATTGACGACGCGACTTTGCCGGGATTACCGGGAACTTTGACATACGACGATGAAGGCGTACCGGCACAGTGCAAGCATTTAATTAAAAATGGAGTTTTGACAACTCGAATGCACAACCGCGAAACAGCCGGAAAAATGGGCGAAAGTCCGACGGGAAATGCGCGGGCTTTGAGCGCTACTTTTATGCCGATTGTGCGGATGACTAATACTGCGATCGAATCTGGATCAGATTCTTTTGACGAAATGATTGGCGACATCGAAGAAGGAGTCTATGCAGTGCGGATGTTAGGAGGACAAACCAACGGCGAAATGTTTACCTTTGCGGCGGCTCAAGGTTACATGATTCGCGACGGCAAATTAGCTGAACCTGTCAGCGATGTCACTTTAAGCGGCAACGTATTTCAGACGCTAAAGGATATTGAGGCGATCGGAAATGATTCAGTTTATGCCTGCGGCGGCTGCGGCAAAGCCGGTCAAGGCGGCTTGCCAGTAAGTGTCGGCGGCCCCCATTTACGGATTAAAAATGTCGTCGTCGGAGGCAGGTAATTAAAGGCTTTCTATCAAATCCCGTGGCATCGGAATTGATCTTACCCGAAATCAGGACACGGCAATGCCGTGTCCCTACTTCTTCACTGAATTCCCCTTAACTCGCCTTCATCTGTACCCCTTCGCGTTGCCTAACGGGAATCTCAATCACAAATTCTGCACCCATATCTGGCTGCGAGAAACACCTCAAATCTCCGCCGTGCTTATCCACCACAATCTGATAGCTAATAGATAATCCCAAGCCAGTGCCTTCACCCACAGGTTTAGTTGTGAAGAAAGGATTAAACAGCCTTGTTCCCACATCGCTCGTCATCCCCAACCCATTGTCTTTAACACTGATTCTCACCCAATCATGATTCAGCATAGAAGTACGAATCGTAATCGTACTAGGCTCGTTTTTAATTTGCTCCCGGCTGCGTTTTTTGTCATAGTAATTCAAGGCATCAATGGCATTGCTCAGCAAATTCATAAATACCTGATTTAACTGACAGGCATAACATTCTATTTTAGGCAAATCTCCGTATTCTTTCATAATTAGAATAGGAGGACAATCCGGCTTAGACTTGAGCCGATTTTGCAAAATCATTAGAGTGCTGTCAATTCCCTCGTGAATATCAACGGGTTGCATCTCAGCTTCATCTAGGCGCGAGAAGTTCCGCAACGTCAGCACAATCTGACGGATACGTTCAGCCCCCACTGTCATCGAAGATAGTATTTTAGGCAGATCCTCTCTGATAAATTCTAGCTCTATTTCCTCAATTAAAGCTTCAATTTCAGGGTGATTATGGGCCTCGTGCTGCTCGTAAAGGTTAATTAAACCCAAGAGCTTTTGAGTATACTCATTGACATAAGTTAAATTGCCATAGATGAAGTTAACGGGATTATTAATTTCGTGGGCAATCCCGGCAACTAATAGTCCTAAGCTAGACATTTTATCAGTCTGAATAAGCTGAGATTGGGTGCGCTGTAAATTTTGCAGGGCCAGTTCTAGTTCGATGGCTTTTTCTCGCTCTCGCGCTTCCGATTGCCGCAATTTATCCTCTCTTTCTTGGCGGGATCGCTCGTTTTCCTTTAACTGTTGCACATGGCATAATGTTTTGTTAATTGTAATTTCTAAATCCTGAAAATTTATCGGCTTAGTCAAAAAGTCAAAGGCCCCGCAGTTCATCGCCTTTCTGATATTTCCCAAGTCTCCATAGCCAGATATAACTACTGTTTTGACCAGAGTAACTAGGTCGTTAAGTTTCGCTAGCAAAGCCATACCATCCATGACTGGCATATTAATGTCTGTCAGTATAATATCTATATCCGGCTGCTCTTGCAACTTTGAAAGCGCTTCTACGCCATTATGTGCAAAGAAAACTTGGTATTCTCCTGCACGGATTTTTTTTCTAAATTTCTGGTAAATTAAAGATTCTAAATCGGGCTCGTCATCCACAAATAATATTTTAGCTGGCCCGCGATGCCTTTCAATCGTATGCGACATTTTTTTAACTCCTGGGATCGGTCAACTGATCCGAGTAACATTTATAGGACTTACGCAGGAACAACGTAATTCTGTCATTGCGAGTCTTACGAAGCAATCTCAAACCCTAGTTTTTGGTACTTTGTGCCTAAGTCCTAATTTATATACTTTAAGTTCTAGTATAGCTTATTTCAGGAGTAATGGAAAGGCTGTCTGCAATAGCAAACCGGACGGCTGGAATCGGCTCTGAGTTTGGTAGAGGTCGATTGATTAGATCAGGTCGAGTTTAGCCCTAGTTTGTCTGATTGGAATTTCAATCCAGAACTCCGATCCCTCCCCCACCTCTGAAAAACACTTCAATGCGCCCCCATGCTTCTCCAGTACAATTTGGTAGCTGATATAGAGACCCAAACCAGTCCCCTCGCCTACAGGCTTAGTAGTAAAAAAGGGTTCAAAAATATGGTCTTTCACCTCTGCGGTTATTCCCGGCCCATTGTCCCGAATTTGAATAACGACACGGGAGTTTTCCTCGAGCAGAAAAGTGCGAATAGTAATGGCGAGCGGGCAAGCGAGGATGTCATCTAGTGACCGTTGTTTGTTGTACTCATTCAAAGCATCAATCGCATTAGAAAGGATGTTGATAAACACCTGATTGAGTTCTCCAGCATAGCATTCCACTAAAGGCAGATTGCTGTACTCCTCGATCACTTGAATCTCTGGACGCGCTGCCCTTATTTGAAGTTGATTATGTAAAATCAGCAGGCTGCTTTTTATCCCCTCGTGAATGTCCACAGACTTTATGTTAGCTTCATCCAGTCTCGAGAAGTTGCGTAAAGACAAAACAATCTTCTGAATGCGGTCAACACCCCCTTTCATCGAAACCAGAATTTGGGGTAAATCTGCTATTATAAATTCCAAATCTATGGCTGCGATTTCAGCTTGAATCTCAGAACTGGGAGGGGTTGACTGCTGGTGATGCTGATAGAGATGCAGCAGGCGCAGTAGGTTTTGGATATAATTACTGAGGTGGCTGATATTGCCGTAGATAAAGTTGACGGGGTTGTTGATTTCATGGGCAATCCCCGCAACCATTTGACCCAAACAAGACATTTTTGCGGTCTGAATCAGTTGAGCTTGGGTCTTTTTTAAATCTTGCAGACAGCTTTGTAAATCATCAGCTTGTTCTCTAGCGCGAGCTTCTGAGTGCCGCAAGCGCTGGGTTTCTTTTAACTGTTGCACGTCGCGCAGCGTTTTGTTGATGGTAATTTCTAGATCCTGAAAATCTATCGGCTTGGTGAGAAAGTCAAAAGCACCGAAGTTCATCGCCTTTCTGATATTTTTTATGTCGCCATCGGCTGATATAACTACTGTTTTGAGGGGGAGGTTTATCTGATTAAGTTTAGAGAGTAAAGTCAGGCCATCCATTTCCGGCATATTAATGTCGGTCACTACCATATCTAGATCCGGGTGTTCTTCCAATTTTTCCAGCGCTTTTATGCCATTATGGGCAAACAAAAGCTGCCATTCTTCCGCGCGGATCTTTTTTCTGAATTTCTGGGAAATTAGAGATTCTAAATCTGGTTCATCATCCACAAACAGTATTTTTGCTGACATATTAATTTTTAAGTTGTTATTAAAACGGATTCCATCTAGCGCTCTAGTAAAATGACAGATGGAAAATGCAATCGAGAAGTTTTAAATCGGTACTACTTTCAATTAGCAATTCCCACTTAGCAATTCCCAATTCCCAAATATGTTTCCTTGTGAATTTACTCCAAGTTGATTATTTTATTTTTGAGGATCTCAAAATTAACAGGCTTAGTAATATAGTCATCAGCTCCGTAATCCATTGCGGTTTGGTAATTTTTCTCATCTCCATAAGCCGTAATCATAAAAACTTTTAGATAGGAAAACTTTTTTTTGAGAATTCTGAGGAGTTCTAGCCCGTTCATTCCTGGCATATTAATATCCGATAAAATCAAGACAATAGACGCTTCTTCCTGGTTTTCTAAGTAGTTCAAAGCTGCCTCTGCTGACAGGCAAAAATGAAATTCAATTTGCCCTGCTTTGATTTCTTTCCTAAATTTCTGCTTGAACAATGACTGGATATCTTCTTCGTCGTCTACCACCATTACTTTCATTTTTTTAACTCCTTAATTTCGGCTATTTTTTTTGGGCAAAGTGATGATAAACGCTGTGTAATTTCCTACTTCTGTTTCGACTTTGAGTGAGCCGCGATGTTGCTGGACGATCACATCGTGACTGATAGAAAGACCTAGACCAGTACCTTCTGCTGGTGGCTTTGTAGTAAAAAAGGGATTGAAAATTTTATCGAGTACCTCGGGCTTTATACCAGGGCCATTATCGCGAATGCGGATTTCAATCACGGCACCAAGATTTCGAGTTTTCACGTCAAGTAGCGGTGAAAATTCTGCTCCCATTTCTTGTTTCTTTTTATAGGCTGCATAGCAAGCATTGCTAATAATGTTAAGAAAAACCCTGCCGATGTCTTGTGGCACGACCTCTACTTCGCCAATGTCATTGTCGTAGTCGGTTTCTATGGTAATGTTAAAAGCAGCTTCCTTGGCTCGCATCCCGTGATAGGCTAGATTGATATATTCGGCCAATAAACTATTTAGATCTGTGGCTGACCACTGGCCGCTTTGTCCCCGGGAATGCAACAGCATATTGCCAACGATTTTGTCGGCTCTTTGACCGTGTTGATTGATTTTTTTAAGATTTTCTTTGAGATCGGTTAATAGCTCGGCAATATCCTCACTGGTTTCGGGATCTAAACGTTCTGCTTGATTTTCAATTTTTTCAAACAGTTCTTCTGTTAATTCAACAGAAACTTCTGAGAAATTGTTGACAAAGTTTAATGGGTTTCTGATTTCGTGGGCAATCCCTGCGGTTAAACTGCCCAGAGAAGCTAGTTTTTCTTGGACAATAATCTGATTTTGCATAGCTCTGAGATTTGCTTCGATCCGCTGGCGTTCTTCAATCTCATTCTGCAATTGCTCTACAGTATGGCTGAGTTCATAGGTCCGCTCCTCGACTTTGATTTCTAATTCCTCGTTAGCTTTTTGCAGGGCTGACTGGGCTTGCTTGCGATCGGTGATGTCGCGGACGATCGCCACATATTCTTGTAGCTCCTGATTGGAAAGCGAAGCCTCTTGGGAAAATCGGTTTGAGATGGCAACTTCCAGGATGCGCGAGTCTCGATGGGGCACGTTAAAGGTTTGTTCGCTGCGACTGGGCCACCGATCGGGCTGATTTGCCAATCCGGGGAGTAATTTGTTCAAGTGACGTCCGCTCAACTGACCCGTGCTTAACTCAAATAGACGCTCAGATGCTGGGTTAGCCTGACGAATCATCCCATTTTCATCGAGCACTACGATCGCGTCTATGGCAATTACAAACAGTTGTTCCGCCGCCTCTCGTGCCTCGTCCATCGAGACGACTTGGGGTAAGCTCGTCCAGCAGGCGATCGCTACCCCTACAAAAGTGACTGTCAAGATCAGCACTGCCAAAAGATTAGAGCCAACACTAGAGTTGCCATCCAATGTGGATCTAAAAACCCAGCCAATACTGACGGCGCTACAGACTAGCAAAATCAGAACTATAACCTGAAACGCCACAAAATCTACGATCTGGCTCTTGCGCCCAGCCCTGTAATGCCTCATCCACCAGGCCCGATGGAACGGCGCAAAGGAAATGCGACGGATAGCCACATCCACTACCAAAATAGCCACAGGCAACAGCAAGCCGATCGCCACGTCTTGCCAACTCCAGTTCAAGCCTCCGACCACCAGAACAACTGCATCTAAAAAGAAGAAGCCTGCCGCCCACCAAGGCCATCGCACTTCTGGCGCTCCTCGCCGCAGCCACAGTCCCAGATACAGTGCCATCAGCATGATCAGGTAACTAGAACAACCGACCACCACGATCCTGGTTGCATCTCCCCAAAGCAGACCGATCGAACTGAGTAAAAGGCAAAATACCAAGGCCGGTTCCAGGACGCCTCGTCGGGAGATGAAAGCGAAGACGGGTGAAACCAGTCCGTCTAGCGCGAGTTGGTACAAAATGCGGGGAGAGTTAGAAACGCTAGTGGCGGAACAAAGAAGGCAGCTTGAGGCCAACAGGAGTGTGACGATCAATGAAGCTGACTGACCCCAAAATGGTGATGCCGCAGCTAATAGGTTCTTAAACGAGTCCTCGTCCAGTTCTGGGGAGGTTGCTAAGCGCATCAGTACCCAGGAACTCCCCAGATACACGGGTGGAATCAGCCAAGTGGCTAAGTTCAGAACCCGCAAAGTTTCCCCTGGACGGCGGCTGTCGGCGACAAAGGAGGAAGCAGTTTCACAGGCGCAGGCACCGTAGACCGCAAAGAATGACCACTTGGCCCAGTCAACAAAGGTTAAAGTTGGCCAACTGCTGGGGAAAAATCCGGGACTATCTGGGGAGAGAGCTAACCATCCTATGCCTTGAATGCTAAACACCAGTAGGAATCCAACTGCCGGGATAATGAAAAATGCGTGCAGGATCGCTAAGGCGCGACTGCCACTAAATGCCAGAATATATGCGATTAGTGTGAATCCAATTCTTAGTGGCGTTTCTGGACAGGCAAGGCCCAAGGGTTCAAGGTTAGCTTTGATCAGCGCCGTAATTATGATCGCGTTGACTGACGGATACATTGCCCAGCCGACGAAATAGGCGATCGCCGCATAGCGACCCAGGAGCGGATAGTTGGTCAGTAGCTTGGTGATGTAGTTAGGCGTTCCGCCTGACATTTCTGGCCACTGTTCCCCTAGGCGTTTCACTTGCAGATTCAGCATCACTCCCACCAGTACGACGGGCAGCCAGACGAAAATGGCATTTGGCCCCAGGGCCGCGTGCATTGCCGGTGCAATGGCAATCCATGAGATATGACCAGTCATCCCGAAGCCCAGCGTTTCAAGGGGACTCAGGATTCTCGGCAGGCGCATGAGCGATCGCACATTGAGATTTTCTCCCAGGGAAGGCTGAGTTGGTTCCGAGTGGTAGCCGTTTTCCGGCTGGTGTCGAATGTCTGTCGCCATCAATTTCACCTATTATTTTTGGGATTTTGCTGTTGCCACCCCGATGTTCAGTTTGAGAGAGTTCAACTTTTTTGTGTTAAGTATTTTGCTTGTCTTAAATTTTGGCAAAGCTGCCTTTCCCAGTCAACCATGAAAATCTATCTCAATCCATCTTCAATATTACCAGGAATTACGCAACTGTCAAAGCACTGGCAAGATTCTCTCCCGGTTAGCTGCTTGAGTTCCCTAGGAAATTGCTCAATTTTCCCAGGAATAGCACACACTTCTTGTACGTCATATCTATTCCGGTTGCACTCAGACATGATTGTTAATTGTTGACCGTTGACTGTTAACTGTTGACTCGATTTTACAATGCCGATGCTACCGGATTTGAGAGCATTCGTGCAGCTCTAATACATGGTCTCTCTTGGTTTTTCCATCCCCATCAGCGATACCACATCCTCCCACAACTGAGGAGTTAATTTTGAGCGTCTGAGATACCGATTAGTTAGGTTATCAAAGGTTTTGGTTGAAAACCCCGTGAATCCCCACGCCTTGATAGCTGGGGAGTGTCAAGGCTGACTGTTTCTATAGCGTGTTGTTTGTTAATCAGCGAGTCTGAGTGCGAATTGATCAGCGGAAATTTACGTCTTTGGTAGCGGTAGCCACAGGCATCGCACTCAGCGCGAGTGAAAGTCTGTAGCAGATTTTGAGTCGGTTGTCAATTTGTGAGTGCCCAGGACCGGTTAAGGTGATGGGTGAGGGCGTGAGCACTGATCACCATCTGCCAGTTGCGTAGGTCCTGTAGTTATTAGTAGGGTGCGCCTCGGCGCAACTTACTACTACAGATAGTGTAAAAATAGAAGGAATGCAGCGTAAGTCCTGTTCTTCCTTCTTCCTTCTTCCCTCTTCCTTCTTTCTGCTTCCTTCTCAATAAAAAACCCCGATTTCTTGAAGAAACCGGGGCTTTTTCTACCGACTAAGAGAGGAGTGAAAACTTAACAGGAAATGATTGCGGGAATTCTGCATTTCTCACACAACCTCAACCTCACAGACAAATTCTAGACAGAAAAATTTCAGTTCTCGCTGGTTTACCAAAAACATGGGCGGAGCGTAGCGGAGGGCT
>DMYK01000523.1 GCA_003483675.1 Microcoleaceae cyanobacterium UBA11344 | reverse complement strand
GTGGTGCAAAGTTTGCAACAAGCACCGCAGATGATTTATAGCGGTATTAAGTCGATTCAAAGTGGGGATTGGTTAAACGCGATCGGCAATTTCTTTAATGGGGCACTCGCGATCGGTCAAAGTTTTGCTGGTAATTTTAATACTGCTGTTGCTGGGATTTTGGAGAAAGTCAGTAATGTTGGTAATACGGCTTTGTACTTAGGTAATGCGATTAAGGATGGCGGGATTGAGGGTTGGTTGTCTGGTTTGAATGGGATTTTGGGTCTTTGGAAAAATGATTTGATGGGGATGGTTGATCAGATTTCAGGGAAGGAAGAGTGTCAATGTCCGCCTCAGCCTGAATGTGATCCTTGTGCTACTGAGGAGATAGGACATCTAAAACCAGAGGATATACCTCTATCTGAGAGAGAAAACGTTATTCCAATCTACATCAATGGTATTAATACTTCTGTAGAAGGATATTACGACAATATAGCTGTAATTAATGAACAGCTAGAAGCCCTTGGACTCCCTCCAATACAACTTGATACCTATAATAAATCGGGAGTTGAAAACAACTTCTGGAAAAATATCCCTATTCTCGGTGGGCTAATTTCCCACCTGACAGATATTTTTCAATCTGCAATTCAAGGCACTACTCCTTTATCAACGATAGAGGGTATGCAGTTTGACAACAGTGTAATATCACAAATCGAATCCCTTTCCCTGGAATATCCAGACAAGAAGTTTTTATTAATTGTTCACTCGCAAGGCAATTTTTTTGGTGAGGATATTGCCGTACATTTGCCTCCAGAAATTCAGGAAAAGACAATGATCTTATCTATGGCACCATTTACTGACTATAATGGTATTGGTTCTCAAGGCGTATTTAATGTTGGTGGTAACAATCCCCAAGCTCCCGTAAATGTCGAGTATCTGTTGCGTCATGGAGATTTTCCAGACAAATTAAAAGTTTTGTCGGGAATTGCTATTCCCAACAATCAAGCCAACCTTCCAGATCTAGGAAATATGATGGAAGACCATGCTTTACCAAATTATGTTAACACTGATGCTTTCCAGCAGGGACTACTAAGATTATTTCTGCGTAAGTAATTAATCCAAAATTTTTCTAGGTGCGATTGCCCCCTCTCTTTCTGCAACTACCCCAGCGATCGCACTTCCCCCCCCCCAATCTCATCAAAAACTCAGAGGTAATTATGTCATCTCAAAACATCCTGCAACAAATCAAAAACTCCCACTCCCTTTTACCAGCGAGTCGCGATCCGCCTTTGCACCCTACGCGATCGCTCTTAGCAAAAAATTCAACAACCAGAAACCTTTGCGATCGCTCTTTCAACCCTCTCTCAAATGTCAATGCCAAAATTTTTGGAGTAATCAATCAAATGAAAACAATGAAGAACTTATCAATCGCTGTAATTGGAACAGCAATCTTTCTTCTCCAATCGACCAATACCCAAGCTGCTACAATCACTTTTTCCGACTCGACATTTAATAATGAAGATTGGAAACTGACTCCTTTTATTTACGGTAGTGCTGGACAAAATGCTTATCAGATAGCTTCAAGCAACAATCAATTCAGACTAATTGTAAACACTATTTATCCTAACCCAAATGTTTCATTTTCCTATATTCTCGGCTTTAATCAACGCATTGGAGCCGTCTACAATCCTCAACTGCAAGGAGCGATTTCCTCTATAGATTACTCAGAAAATTCAATCTTATTCAGTCAGTCTATCTATGGTCAGTTGACTG
Source organism: Microcoleaceae cyanobacterium UBA11344 (assembly GCA_003483675.1). GTDB lineage: Bacteria > Cyanobacteriota > Cyanobacteriia > Cyanobacteriales > Microcoleaceae > Microcoleus. Next base: position 2,895 of record DMYK01000523.1, on the reverse strand, counting down.
GATTAGCTTTAAAACAAAATCAAAAAATTTACCTAGCTACGGTTGGTGCTACTCAAGAGTATAACTGGACTACTAAATCGGCTAACAATTTACAACAAAGTGATTTTCACAAGTTTTCTTTCATAAGCAATGCAACTGAGAATCCAGACTTTTCATCAACAGGAACACCAATTGAGCTTGGTTTTTTCCGTGCAAATTCAACTTGTCTAGGATGCGGCGGATATGGATATACAATGGTTGGTGGTATAGATAACTGGTCTGTAAAAATCAATCAAGATGAATCTCAACCCGTTCCCGAACCTTCTACTGTATTAGGTGGATTGACGTTTAGTGCTTTTATTACCAAAATGCGGATGAAACGCAAACGGCAACAAAACCCCCTAGAATCCATTGGCAGTTGAGAAAAAACCACGCGATCGCACCTCTCCCAGAAACCGGGTTTCTACGATAACTTTTGCATCCTACCGAGATATTTAGGAAGAAACCCGGTTTCTTGATCCACGCGATCGCACCTCTGGACACAACTCTCATAAAATGCTATAATCTAAGATAGATTTAATCCGGGAATCAAGACCTATGAACATCACCTTAAAACCCGAACAAGCCGAGTTAATCCAACAAAAACTCAACAGTGGTAAATACCATAATGTTGATGAAGTAATTGCCGAAGCATTACAATTATTATCTCAACGCGATCTCGAATATCAAACTTGGGTAGAAGAAACACGGGAAAAAGTAGATATTGCCATTGAAGAACTCAGACGTGGCGAAGGCATTGACGGAGATGTAGTTATCGCTCAATTGAAAGAAAAATTACGTCAAGTGCGTCAGAAACAAGTATGAATCGTTACATTATTGCTCCCTCTGCCAGTCGCGATTTAAACGAAATTATAGATTATTTTGCTAGGCTCAATGTTGAGAGAGGAGAGCGTTTAATTGCGGCGTTCGAGAAAAAATGTCACAATCTAATCAACTTTCCGATGATCGGACGCAGTTATGAAGAGATTAGAGCAGATTTACGGGGTGTACCTTTAGATGGGTATATCATTCTTTACCAGGTGACTGCTAATACTTTAGAAATTCTGCGAGTAGTACATGGTTCGCGCAATTTAAAAGCATTGTTTGAGTCAGATGAAGAAGAGATTTAAACAGGAGTGTAAAAGACTGCGATCGCCTCTCCCAGAGCCCAGAAACCGGGTTTCTACGATAACTTTTACATCACCACCGAGATTTTGTTAAGAAACCCGGTTTCTTGATCCACGCGATCGCGCTTCTCCCAGAAACCGGGTTTCTGCGATAACTTTTACATCACCACCGAGATTTTGTTAAGAAACCCGGTTTCTTGATCCCAAGCGCGACTAAAATAGATAAAAAGATGGGGGAAAATTAGCCCATGACTGAAAAACAGCTTCAGACAATCCTCAGCCAAACACGCCAAAGCTTAGAGCAACTTTACGGCCCTCAACTTGACCGAATCATTCTCTATGGTTCCCAAGCCAGAGGTGATGCTAGATCCGACTCAGATATTGATGTTTTAATCCTGCTCAAAAATCCATTCAATTACTTTCAAGAAAGCCAGAAAATTTCTGTTTTAATTGCCGATATTTGCTTAGAACATACTGTTGTAATTAGCTGTATGTTTGCCACAGTTCAGAAGTACCAAGAGTATGAGAGCGGTTTCTTTCGCAATATCCGTCGCGAAGGAGTCCCTATATGACCCCAGAGCAACAAAGACTACTTGAAAAAGCTGATAGAACTTTGCAAGCTGCACGGGTTTTAAATAACCAAGGATTTTTTGATTCTGCCGCTTCCCGCGCTTATTATGTGATGTTTTACATAGTTACCGCATTTTTAGAGTCAGAGAAATTATCTTATTCTCGCCACTCCGCTGTCATCGCCGCTTTCGGTCAAAAATTTGCTCGATCGGGGCGCGTTCCGGTGCAGTTCCATCGTTATCTAATTGATGCCCAAAACATTCGATTAGAAGCCGACTATAACGCTGATATACAAATTTCACAAACAGACGCAGTGCAAACAATAGATCGGGCAGAAGAAATGCTAAACTTTGCTTTAGCAAATATAGACTCTCTTCTTCCCCCCTCTCCTTAATTGAGGCGATCGCCCGTCAAAATAAGTTACAATTAAAATAGATAATCACTCCAACTCTTAAGTAGGAGACAACCATGCAAACTCAAAACAACAAGGCAATGGGAAAAGTTTTCGCCACTCTAACAATCATTAACCGCGCCGACCAAATTCGGGCAGAAGATGGGACAATTTCACTAGAGCAAATTCGCTCAATCACCCTCAAAAATGTATTGGTAGACACGGGTGCAACTACCTTGTGTTTGCCACAAGACGCGATCGCGAAACTGGGACTGAAACTCCTGAAAGAAGTGGACGTAGCAACGGCAATGGGTATTGGCAAAGCCCGAATTTTCCAAGATGCCAAAATCTCTATGTTCGATCGGGAAGGAACCTTCGAGTGCTTGGAATTACCGGGAGGTACAGATGCTCTTTTGGGAGTGATTCCATTAGAAGCTTTAGGGTTAGAAATAGACTTGAACAATCAAACTTTAAAACCCTTGCCCATCAGTCCAACAGAAACTTATTTGACGATTTTGTAGCCAGATTAACCAATTTTTTCTGGAGGAGTGATCGTCTCCCAGAAACCGGGTTTCTGCGATAACTTTTGCATCCCCACCGAAATATTTGTTAAGAAACCCGGTTTCTTGATCCCACGCGATCGCCCTTCTGCCAGAAACCGGGTTGAAGTATTTGCGTAAAAAACCTGTTGGTTGAGCGAAGTCGAAACCCGGTTGCTGGAGCCCATGTTTAAGTCCCATATATTAACTTTTATTACAAAAGCTCGGATTTTGCGTAAAAATACCCCGC
>DMYK01000524.1:2527-3666 GCA_003483675.1 Microcoleaceae cyanobacterium UBA11344 | reverse complement strand
ATTTCACTCATTTTCCGAGCACACTCTTCAAAAGATTCCTCCTGAAAAAAGCTCCGAACTTCATCAGAATTGCAAAAGATTACATCGCAATATTCCGAAACAACCTTGTGGAAATCATCAGCAAATCGATGGACCAAAAAGCAATCAGAAAAAGTAAAAGCAACCTTCACTCCCAAACGCTTAGACTGTTCCATCGTCTCAATACTAGCCTTCCTCGGATGAGGTGCATCCCAAAGATAGCCCTCAATATAACTGTACTTGCAATGAGCGAGCCGATCGACATTAATATCCGTCGCAGACAAAGTAGTAGAAACCCCCAAATTAGTGCACATCGTGCGTTCCGCATCAGGAGTAGTCAGCACTACACAAGTACCCGTCGGCGCGTTAAATTCAGTTGCAGGATGTACGTTAAAATCAATCCCAGCATCCAACAAGTCTTGCCGGTAGAATTCGCCGTTAGTATCTTTAGCAACCTTACCGGAATAATAAGCTTTACCGCCACTTTGGGCGACAGCAATCATCGTATTAGCAGCCGAACCACCCGATCGCAGTTGCAGCGAAGTGTGCTCCAAATCGTGCAAAATCCCCCCCTGACTTTCCGAATCCATCAGCGTCATCCCGCCGCGATTCAGCCCGTGTTTGAGCACAAAATCATCTTCCACTAATGCTAAGATGTCTACAAGGGCATTGCCCACGCCGAACACATCCACAGAACCCGAATCTTTATTATTTTCCGTCATCACTGATTTTGGTTTAAACTAATTATCAACTGTATATTATATCGGCTTCAATTCAACATCCCCAATCAAAAATCCCAATAAAATCCGATGACTGATGCTTCCCTACCTGATGTGATCCAGCAAATGTTGCAGCCTGGGTTCTACCCCCACAGTGTGACAGAACCCCTGCGGCTAATTCAGACTCACGCTTCTTTTGTCCTGCTGACAGGAGATTATGCTTACAAAATCAAGAAGCCAGTCAATTTTGGTTTTTTGGACTACTCAACTTTAGAAAAACGACAGCATTTTTGTAACCAAGAATTGGCAATGAATCGGCGCACAGCACCGGAAATATATCTCGAAGTTTTGCCAATTATTCAAAAAGGCGATCGTTTTCAATTAAGCAGCAATTCACCAGAT
>DMYK01000524.1:0-2486 GCA_003483675.1 Microcoleaceae cyanobacterium UBA11344 | reverse complement strand
TCAGTTTGTTAGAACGGGGGAAGCTTACCGAGCAAATTATCGAAGACTTAGGGCGGGAAGTAGCCAAATTCCACAGCACCACAATCAGTAACAACTACCTTCGCAAATTTGGTGAAGTCAGCCAGATTCGCGAAGCAATAGATAATAATTACCGGATTTCGGAAAAATATATCGGCGGGCCGCAGACTCAGACACAATATCAGGAGACTAAAAATTATACAGACTTGTTTTTTGCCGAAAATCAAGAATTGTTCGATCGTCGCATAGCTAATCATAAAATTCGCGAGTGCCACGGAGATTTGCACTTGCGAAATATCGCATTATGGCAAGATAAAATCTTGCTATTTGATTGCATTGAATTTAACGAGCCTTTTCGGTTTGTGGATGTCATGTACGATGTTGCTTTTACAGTAATGGATTTGGAATCGCGGGGACGCAGAGAATTAGGAAATGCTTTGATCAATACTTACATTGAACAAACAGGCGACTGGGAAGGATTGCAACTGCTGCCGCTATACTTAAGTCGTCAAGCTTATGTGAGAGCAAAAGTAACTTCGTTGATGTTGGACGATGTGGCTATTTCAACTGCGGAAAAAGCAGGAATTTCACAGATAGCCGCTGATTATTATAAACTGGCTTGGGAATACACGAAACCGCGTCAAGGAAAGTTAACTTTGATGTCGGGTTTGTCTGGTTCCGGTAAGAGTACATTAGCTCGATATTTAGCTCGCCGCACAGGTGCAATTCATATTCGTTCCGATGCTGTGAGGAAACATTTAGGCGGAATTCCTTTAAACTCACGCGGCGGACAAGATTTGTATTCGGATGAAATGACAGCCCAGACTTATTCTCGGTTATTAGAATTGGGGTTCATTCTAGCTGACAGAGGCTGGGATGTGATTTTAGATGCAAAGTTCGATCGCCAAAACTTGAGAACAACAGCGATTAATACGGCTCAAACCCGCAATTTGCCTCTGCAAATAATTTACAGCACCGCACCAATCGAAGTATTGCGATCGCGCCTGCAACAGCGCCAGGGCGATATTGCGGACGCGACAGCAGAACTATTGAGCAAGCAGCAAGCAGCATCTGAACCTTTTACAGAATCCGAGCAAATCTATGTAAAAATTGTAGATACCGAGCAAGACTTAGAGGTACAATTAAAATCAATTTGTGGCGAATAGTTGCAGAGCGATCGCCCGGTCCCATTTAATTTGCTGCTAATCTTGTCAAGATCTTTCTGTTCTCTTAGAAAAAGGACTTACATACCGTGGCAAAATTTACCGGAGACTCAAAGGGGGTAAACCCCGGCTTAATCGGGTTTGTGTTTTTTACCGTAGGCTTTCAGTTAATAGGAACTACCCTGCCCCTAAGCCTGATCTTTGGCTTCCTCGGAGGCGTGGCAGTCGGTTTAGTAGTAGCTTGGTGGCACAACGAATTGTTACTCAACCCCAACAAACGTTCTAAGGACAACGCCTCTGATCCTATTCTCAATAAAGAAGTAGTGGAAACAGACGGCAAATATGGCAAAAGTTACCCTCGTCAAGCTTCTACATTGTTGGGCTGGCTGTCTGCCCCAGAGGATCGCCGCTAGCTTTAGTTATTAGTCATTAGTCATTAGCCAACAGTTAACAGTTAACAGTTAACAGTTAACAGTCACCAATGCCCCATTCCCCATTCCCCATTCCCAATTGAATGTTTCTATTTTTGTCGAAGCTGCTGCCGCTGTTTATTTATCCTTTGGGCTTGAGTTGCCTGTTAATGGTGGTGGCCTTAATCACAGTGTGGAAGCGTCCTAAATGGGTGGCGTTGCCAATTGCTACTGCTCTAATTATTTTACTGCTTGGCAGTAGCGGTTGGGTGTCAAAATCCTTAGTTCGATCGCTCGAATGGCAAAATCTACCGCCCGCTCAATTCCCCCAAGCTGAAGCTATTATTGTGTTGGGCGGCGGAGTAAAATCAGCTTTGCCTCCCCGAAGTTGGGTAGAATTAGGGGAAGCGGGCGATCGCATTATCTATGCTTCCCGACTGTATCGTCAAGGCAAAGCACCTCTGCTAATCCTCAGCGGCGGTAGAGTAGACTGGAGAGGTGGTGGCACTCCCGAATCAGCAGACATGGCAGAAATTGCCCAAACTGTCGGCGTACCTGCATCAGCAATTCTCCAAGATCCCGATTCACACAACACCCATCAAAATGCCGTCAATGTGCGGAAAATCCTAGATGCTAAAAATATAAAAGGGCCAGTATTGCTAGTAACATCGGCGATGCACATGACGCGATCGCTCTTAATCTTCCAGCGTCAGGGAATCAAAGCAATTGCCGCCCCCACAGACTTTCAGATCACCCAACAGGATATCGCAGCATCCCAAAGCAATTGGCAAGCAGCAGCCCTAGATTTTTTGCCGGATACCTATCAGTTAAACCAGTCAACCAAAGCCTTAAAAGAATACATCGGCTTAATCGTATATCGCCTGCGGGGATGGCT
>DMYK01000314.1:15107-15267 GCA_003483675.1 Microcoleaceae cyanobacterium UBA11344 | reverse complement strand
GCTGGCTGCTGTGTGGGGATGCAGGTATCCTATTTTTAACAGCAAAGTTTCTAGTTGCTGGTAGTATCCCTCTAAATTTTCAAAGGTAGCAGAGGCGATCGGAATTGCAGGATTTTCTTCCTCATTCTTTCTCTGTACCCTGAGCCCTTCGACTTCGCTC
>DMYK01000314.1:14852-14989 GCA_003483675.1 Microcoleaceae cyanobacterium UBA11344 | reverse complement strand
GGAATGCGGATTAGGCGCTGAGCGTAGTTTAATTCGGCGTTGGTGAGGCCGCAGTCTTCTCGACCAAAAATTAGGGCGCTGGGGGCTTCTTTGAGCCAAGGTAAGGCATCTGCTGGTTGTTCTCGCTGTGTTGCTAA
>DMYK01000314.1:7644-14755 GCA_003483675.1 Microcoleaceae cyanobacterium UBA11344 | reverse complement strand
TAGTCGAGCCTCTTCCCCTAAATAATCGCACTGGGGATTGACCAAAACTAATTGGTGCAAACCCATATTTTTCATGACGCGGGCAACAGAACCGACATTCAAAGGGCCTGCGGGTTCGACTAAGATAATTCGGATGTTGGCTGATGCCGTTTCTAGCATTTAATTTAGGGAGATTTATCGAGCGAGATTCTTCGCTCTCGCTCAGAATGACAGAGACAATAGCTGCGCCAGGACTGTGAAATTGGGTTTTATGGCGGTTTTGATGAAAATTTAATTATTACAGTCCTGGACGTATTTAAACGTAATTCTGTCGTTCTAAGTCCTGAGTGAAGCTTATGAACTAAAGAATCGAGCGAGATTCTTCGCTGCGCTCAGAATGACAGAGATAATAGCTGCATAAATCCTATATTAATCTACTATCAAAATTAGCATGGCTAAGCAGCGATCGCAATCCGATTTACCTACAGTATGTGATCAAAGAGTGTGAAGGCGTGTGCGATCGACCTTTTACTTGGCGCAAAAACGCTAAGATTGCAAAAGAAAAATTTCAGGTTAGAAAATATGGCATCGCAACAGGTACAACCAAAGCTAGTTATTCACGGCGGTGCCGGCAATTCTCTCCAGGGTAAGGGCGGACTTGAGGCGGTGCGAAAATCGCTTTACAATGTCTTGGAGGAGGTTTATCCGCTGCTGAAAGACGGTGCGAGTGCCGTAGATGCAGTGGTGCGTGGCTGTCGGTTATTGGAAGATGACCCTCGCTTCAATGCGGGTACCGGTTCTGTGGTGCAGTCGGATGGGCAAATTCGGATGAGTGCTTCGCTGATGGATGGTTTTGTGCAGCGTTTTAGCGGGGCGATTAATGTTTCTCGTGTTCAACATCCGATCGAACTTGCTAAATTTTTGCAGAGTTCGGACGATCGCGTACTCTCAGATTATGGCTCAGCGGAATTGCTGCGTGAACTTCAATTGCCGATTTACGATCCGATGACGGATTTGCGTTTGCACGAGTGGATGGAGGAACGCAAAGGTAATTTTAGCAGAGCAATGGCTGGAGTTGTCGCTGAACCTGCCTCACCCCCCCTGTCCCCCCTTGGTAAGGGGGGAGAAAGGGGGGTAGGGACGATCGGAGTGGTAGCTTTGGATGTTGAGGGACGTTTGGCGGCGGGTACTTCAACTGGCGGCAAGGGTTTTGAGCGGATTGGGCGGGTGAGCGATTCTGCTATGCCGGCGGGGAATTACGCGACTGGGAGTGCGGCGGTAAGCTGTACAGGAATTGGGGAAGACATTATGGATGAGTGTTTGGCTGCCAAAATTGTGATTCGGGTGACGGATGGTTTTAGTTTGAAAGCTGCTTTAGAGCGTTCTTTTGCTGAAGCTGAGTCTCGTCAACGGGATTTTGGAGCAATTGGAATTGATGCTAGTGGTGCGATCGGCTGTGGTAAAACTAGCGATATACTTCTGGGTGCTTTTCACAATGGTATGGAAATGGGTGATACTTTGGAAATGAGCAAGGGAACGCTGATTTTTATTGCTTAAAAAGCGTTCTGGATTGGTGATTTATAACGCCGACTTCTTGGAGAAGTTGGGGAGCTAAAAGAAGAGGTTGGCCTACAAGTTAGGACATTTTTGACAAATTGCTGAAAATGTGTATTGGCGGTGTGGTATTTTATTTTACATCTTCCTCACCGCCACTACCTATGACTCAACAGAGAAATCTTAATCCGATCGCTCAAAATTCGATCGATCCAAAGCAATTAGAAAAGTTGGTCAAATTATCTTGCCGAAGTCTGTGGGTAAGTGCTGTGCTTGGCTTGACATTTCCAATTTTTACCTACTTTTACACTAAGCGGCGACTGGCTTTCTATATTGCTTTGCTGCTTTGCGGTTTGATGAGCGTATTGACTGTGTTCATAGTTTCTTCTAGAGAAATACCCAATGGCAGTACGCTTCCTGGTACGGCATTCTATACATTTCCTTTGCTATTTTCCCTGGGAATTACTGTTGATAACTGCGCCGCTATTTTAAGGGCGAGAAAAAAAGTTGAATTATTAACAGGAGAGACTCCTTGGAAAAAATCTAATAATCAACAAGTAATTTTACTGGGATTTATCACTTTTTTGGCGGCTTTAGGGATTTCCCACCTTTCTCAAAATCCAGAGGCGAGGCTGGCTATAAATTCCCCTACACCGACAACAAATGTACCGGATTTGGTGATTGCTGAGCAAACACCTGCTTTGCCAACTGCACCGATATCCCAGCCATTACCGCCGACTTCTCCAACAGTTGAATCTGACTCTTTTGGGGATGCAGTAAATAAAGCCACAAATGCAGCAAATCTTGCTGGATCGGCTCAATCTGACACGCAGTGGCGGCAAGTAGTCGCTGAGTGGCAAAATGCGATCGCCCTGATGAAATCAGTACCGCCGTCGAGTTCCAATTATGATGTAGCTCAAAATAGAGTTGGACAATACCAGCAGAATCTAGCTACTATTAAGCGCAGAATCAATCGCCCTTTTCAACAGGGAATTGATGCAGCTCAAAATGCAGCGTTTTTCGCTCAAACTGCTAAATCTAAAGCTGAGTGGGAGTCCGTTGCTAGTCAGTGGGATCAAGCGATCGCATTTATGAAATCTGTGCCGCAGTCCAATCCCAATTATGCTGTAGCTCAGAATAGAGTTGTCCTGTATCAGCAAAATTTAAATGCTGCACGTTTAGCAGTTAGCCGCGCTAAATAAAACAATGACAGCAAATAAAGCCTGAGTGTGTTTCTTCTGAAAGAATCTTAAATCCGCAGTTGCCAAAGTTTAACAGTACCATTCTCCCCGCCGCTGACCAGAGTTTCGCCCAAAAGCCCGATCGCCACTGCGGAAACAGGACTAGAATGTCCCTCTAAACTGTGCAGTAATTCCCCACAAAAATTCCAAAGTCTGAGCGTACCGTCAAAACAGCCGACAGCAAAATATTTCCCGTCGGGGCTCATTGTGGTGGCGGTGGCGGTTAATATGAAGCCAGGTTAATTAACCATGATTGAGATGCTTCGCGATCGGGACTACCCGGAAGAAGAGCCTCCAAACACTATCACAATAAGGAGAACAAATCATGTCTCAAGAAACTAACAAAATAAAAACTCCGCCGCCCATTGTTTTTATTATTATCGTCGGCTTAATTGCGTTGGGCGCATACAATTTCATTCCCGGTTTATTGAAGGGCAAAAGTTCAGATACACCTGGTGCGATCGCCAATCGCGTCAGTTTAGGAAATCAGATATTGGTGACATCCCAAACAACCGCCGAAAAACAAGCAGGCGTTACAGCTTTTGCCGAGGGAAATTACCAAGCTGCAATCCAGAAATTTCAGGCTTCCCTAAAACAAAATCGCAACGACCCGGAAACGGTAATCTATTTGAATAATGCCACAGCAAGCAATGGTTCTTCCTTAAAAATTGCTGTCAGCGTCCCCATTGGTAGCAACCCCAATGTCGCCCAAGAAATCCTCCGAGGTGTCGCCCAAGCTCAGGATCAAATCAATAATAGCGGTGGCATCAACGGCGCAAAACTGCAAGTAGAAATTGTCAACGATGACAACAGTCCAGAGGTGGTCAGAGATGTTGCAAAAGCATTAACAAAGGATCAGAATATACTAGCAGTAATTGGACATAACGCTAGCAATGCTTCTCTCGAAGCTGCTCCGATCTATCAGCAAGAAAAACTGGTAATGGTGACACCGACTAGCCAAGCAAATAATCTCTCAGGATTTGGCAGCTACATCTTTCGGACAGTCCCCAATATTAGCTTAATGGCGGCTCCCTTAGCAGAATATGCAGTCAAAACAGCAGGCCAAACTAATATTGCTATTTGTTATGATTCGCAAGCACCCGATAACATATCGTTTAAAGATGAATTTGTGGCATCTCTTACTGCTGCGGGAGGCAAATTAGTTCCCACTGTTTGCGACTTTTCAACACCCTCTTTTAATCCCGACAATGCGCTCGCCGATGCTGTCAGTAAAGGGGCGCAAGGATTGATGGTAGCACCCCACATCGATCGCATCGATCGCGCTATCTCTCTGGCTCGCATCAATCGAGGCAAATTGCCACTCTACGGCAACACTACAATGTACACCTTTCAAACGCTAAAAGATGGGCAAAAGAGCGTTGACGGGCTTGTTTTGCCCGTTCCCTGGCATCCTGCAACCAATCCCGGTAACACTTTCCCTGAAAATGCCCGCCAGCGCTGGGGAGGAGTAGTAAATTGGCGAACCGCAACCAGTTTTGATGCGACTCAAGCTGTCATCGCGGGCTTGCGGCAAAGTAATACGCGGGAAGGATTGCAACAAGCACTCAGAAATCCGAGTTTCTCGACAGCAGGAGCTAGCGAGGATGTGAAGTTTTTGCCAACGGGCGATCGGGTGGGTAAGCCGATTTTAGTGCAAGTTAAACAAGTAGCAAATACTGGCTACAATTTTGTTCCGCTGCGGTAAGTTTGTTAAGTGCGATCGCACTTTGTCGGCTGTCGAGCTCTCGAATTCGCAGTAGGAATCAGGAAAAGCAACAAAAAACTGCTGATTTGATTCGCAGCTAGCTAAACGGGCGATCGAGCTAAAGTTATCTGAGGTGCGTGATGCTCAAAACTTGGATCAAGTGTTGAGTGACTCTCAACTCACGCACCCTACTTAACTACTTAACATATATAGCAATCCTTGCAGGAGTCGTAAAGTTTTTGACCCCACCCCAACCCTCCCCTTATTAAGGGGAGGGAGTAAGAAATTCACAAATGATTTAGGATTGCTATAGCCTTGTCAACTATTCACGATTCGGGATCTTTCAGCTTCCAACCGGGTTTGGCAACTTGTCGCGATCGCGCAATTACCAAACAATCATCCGGCACATCTTCTGTGAGCACAGAACCTGCCGCCACAGTGACATCTTCCCCCAAAGTTATCGGTGCAACTAGGACGCTGTTAGAACCGATTTTAGTGCGATCGCCTATTTTAGTTTTGTGCTTGTTCACCCCGTCATAATTGGCAGTAATTGTCCCCGCACCGATGTTGACTTTCTCTCCCAAAATCGCGTCGCCTAAATAAGACAAGTGAGCAACATTAGTTCGATCGCCTATTTGAACATTTTTCAATTCCACAAAATTTCCTACCCGACAATTCGCCCCAACTTCTGCGTGTCCCCGCAAGTGTGCGTAAGGGCCAATTCGCGAATTTTCAGCGACAATACTGTCAGAAATCACCGAAAAAAGTACAGTCACATTTTCCCCAATTTGACTGTTTTCAATCAAACTGCCGGGGCCGATGCGGCTACCCGAACCGATCGAAGTTTGTCCCCGCAAATGTGTTTGGGGTTCAATTACCACATCCGGCTGCAATTTTACCCGATCGTCGATCGTAATGCTGTTCGGATCGATCAGCGTCACTCCCGCCGCCATCCACTCGTCTTTTACCCGCGTTTGCAGTATGTCGGAAACTGTGGCTAAATGTTTGCGATCGTTAATTCCCAAAATTTCCTGATAATCTTCGACATCCACAGCCATCACAGGAGCGAGATAATTTACCGTATCAGTTAGGTAATATTCTTTTTGGTCATTTTCGGCCTTCAATTCTGGCAATATTTTCTCTAAATCTGGCCAGTTAAAACAATAAACACCTGCATTAATTCGGTGATTGTGCCTTTGAGCTTTGGTGCAATCACGATCTTCTACAATTTCTTTGACTAAGTTTTGACTGTCTGTAAATACTCGCCCATATCCTTGAGGATTTGGCAAATTAGCAGTCAATAACGTAGCGGAGTTTTTATGATCTTTGTGAATTTCCATCAATTGTTTCAGGGTTTGCGATCGCAGCAAGGGTACATCCCCATTTAAAACTAGCAAATCTCCTTGAAATCCCTCTAAGTGAGGCAGCAATTGTTGGATGGCGTGACCGGTTCCCAATTGCTCGATTTGTTCGACAAATTCTAGGGGAGGAAATTCAGGGTTGTCATCCTGTAATTCTCTACTACCCAGCAGGGATTCTTTAACGAGTTCGCCCCGATAGCCGACAATGATAAGTCGCCGGGAAATTGAAATCTCTTGACAACTACAGAGCACTCGCTCGACTAGGGATCTACCGCCCAATTCGTGTAAAACTTTGGGCAAGTCAGATTTCATCCGCGTGCCACGTCCAGCCGCTAAAATTGCTATTGCTACCATTGTGCGATCGCTCGATCTAGTATTTACTAAACAGGGTGGGAATCAACAAATATTTGAAGATTGGCTAACTGATGATATCACTCGCCGTCGGTCAATTGTACATAAGTTTGCCTCCCGTAGCCGATCGTAGGGGTAGCGCCAGATTCATTGGTGTCAACAAACAGGCTAAAACCGACGATCAATGTCGCTTGTAGTCAAGTCTCGATCCCCGTGCACCCCCCAGCCCCAAGGGGCTAAGGGGGATCGGGAAGACTGTGGACTCAGACGGTATACTGATAATACTTTTGACGTTAAGTTGACACCAATGCGCCAGAGTGCCTACCCCTAATCTATCCGGCAACCACGGGGACTTGCCCCTACAGCACTTTCACAAATCCTGCAAGTGGGGCAACTGCGGGGCCTACAGCCCAGCCCACTCTGCCTAAAGGTGTAAATAAACCAATATTTGCATCTTTTAGCTTTGATTTGCCACAATATATTATACTATTTGTTGAATTTCAGTTGTTGTCTTTTGAACCAAAGAAAATTTTTTCTGATTTTTTTATCTATTCTGCCTTCTGCCTTCTGCCTTCTGCAATCTCAAATCTAAAATCTAAAATCCGATGACAGAGCTTAATTTTTACGAACTTGCAAAGCAGGGAAATCCGCAGGCGATCGCATTTTTGCTAGAGGCCCACTTGCCATCGGTCGGCATCGCAATCGCAGTTAATCTCAACGGCGATTGTTTGGATGTAATTTTTGAGTCCGAGCAAGTACCGGCACAAGATAAGTTTGTGGAATTTGTCCGCAGCGAGTTGACTGATTTGCAGCCGGATTCGATTAGCAAGGTGAAGGTTGAAGGCAGAGAAACAGGTCAGATTGCTGCGGCTTGGAGTCAAGAGTTTAGTTTGAATAACAGCAGTTTTTATGAACAGACA
>DMYK01000314.1:5982-7483 GCA_003483675.1 Microcoleaceae cyanobacterium UBA11344 | reverse complement strand
AACGAGTCGGCCGCAAAAATAGATCAAAATCCCGATAATACAACGAGTTTGACAACTGCACCAGATACTTTTAGAGAGGCCGTTAACAGTGCGCTCAGAGCCGCCGAATTGGGACGCTCGGCAAAAACGAAGGAGGATTGGACTTTAGTTGCCGATCGCTGGCAAGAAGCGGTCTCTTTGATGAGGAGAGTACCGGTATCGAGTCCTAACTATCAGGTAGCTCAGACAAAAGTGATTGAATATCAAAAATATCTGCTTTACGCTCAAGAATCAGCAGTAAATCCTCCACCGCCAAGTCCCAGTCCCGAAACTGCTGACCCCAAAAAATCGGAAAAATCCAAGTCTAAAAAATCTAATTCCGAAACAGAAACTTCGGAAAAAGTCAAGTCTAAAAAATCTAATTCCGAAAAATCTAATTCGGAAAAAGCAACTTCAGAGGAATCAAATCCTCAGAAATCTAATTCGGAAACAGCAAATCCTGAAAAAGTAAATCCTGAAAAAGCAACTTCAGAGAAGGCAAATCCTGCTAAGTAGGCGATCGGGAAAAAAACAATAATATCCAATTGGGAATTGTAGGGGCTGGTTTAGTTAGGGTCTATATTCGGAGCGAGTTTACTGCGGCCCAACCCGCCCGACCCCATGTTATATTTATTTTTACCCACTTACTTAGATCAACTATGAATGACAATAATTCGATCGTTTCTCCTGAATGGTTGGTAGTCAATACCGAAAACCCGCAAGTTGTAATTGTTGACTGTCGTTTTTCCCTCGCCGACCCAGAATTGGGACAAAAACAATATCAAGAAAGTCACATTCCGGGAGCTTTCTATTTGGATTTAAACCGCGATCTCGCTAGTTCAGTTGCCAAACATGGTGGCAGACATCCGCTACCAAATATTGCAGAATTAGCTGATAAATTGAGTGCGATCGGCATTAATTCACCAGAAACCTTAGTCGTCGTCTACGACGATTCGCGGTTGGCTTTTGCGTCTCGTTTGTGGTGGCTGTTGCGATATATGGGACATAGCAAAGTAGCTTTGTTGTCTGGCGGTTTTAGTGGCTATAAAGCGGCTGGATATCCGGTGGTAAATACTTTGCCAGAACCCCGCGAGGGTAAATTCGTACCGGAATTGCAACCGGAATGGATTGTTGATATTGAGGCTGTGAAAGCTCGCAAGGATTTACCAGGAGAGGTTTTGGTTGATTCGCGGGAGAGCGATCGATATCTGGGCATTCGGGAGCCAATCGACCCCATTGCAGGCCACATTCCCGGTGCTGTTAATTACCCTTGGCAAGATGTGACAGATGAGGGAGGAAAAGTGCGATCGGCATCTGAACAAAAGCAGCGGTGGACGGAATTAGAAAAAGCTGAAGAAATCATTGTTTACTGCGGTTCTGGGGTAACAGCTTGCGTGAATTTATTGTCTTTAGAAATAGCTGGAATTCCGAATGCTAAACTTTATGTCGGTAGCTGGAGTGACTGGTGTTCTTATCAGTAGTA
>DMYK01000314.1:4428-5890 GCA_003483675.1 Microcoleaceae cyanobacterium UBA11344 | reverse complement strand
CCGGTGCCAACACCCAAACCGCATACAAACAAAGTGGCACTAACACCAACTTCACGGGCCAATTCAACTCCAACTTCAAACTCCGACTCAAGGCATAATTCCCCAGCATCGCCACCGCCAACGCCCCCAAAATCCAACTCAATTGCACTCTTTCTAAGCCCAAGGCTTCCACATAAACTTTATGTGCAAACTGCGCGTCAGCAGTATGTCCCCACAAATGGGAAATCGCCCATCCAGAATCTTTCAAATTGGGAAGACGGAAAAATATCCAACTAGCAAAAACCATAGCTTGAGTCAATAGCCAACCGCTCAAAATGCCGATCGAACTTTCCCAGAAAAACTCCAGCCGCCAGCGCTTACAAACAACATCTGTCAGCCGATGAACCGCCAAAGCCAAACCATGTAAACATCCCCAAACAATAAATCCCCAAGCCGCCCCGTGCCAAATTCCAGCAATTAACATGACGAGTGATAAATTCAGACAATTGCGCCACAAACCAACCCGCGAACCCCCCAAAGGAAAATACAAATAATTCCGCAACCAATCCCCCAAAGTTATGTGCCAGCGCCGCCAAAAATCAGCGATACTGGTGCTAAAATAAGGGAAATCAAAATTTGGTGGCAAGTACCAACCCATCAGCAAAGCAGTACCACGCGCCATGTCAACATAGCCGCTAAAATCGAGATAAAGTTGCAACCCGTAAGCAAAAATCGCTAGCCACAAATCCCCGCTACCAGCCCGCTGCAAATTGGTAAAACTTAAATCGACATAAATTCCCAAATTGTCAGCGAAAAGCCCTTTTTTTGCCGCACCAAAAGCGATCGTCCAAAGTGCCTCAGCAATTCGATCTGCTGTCGGAAATCGCTGCGACTTGAGTTGATTGATTAAGTTGTGATACCGAGTAATTGGGCCAGAAATTAGTTTTGGGAAAAATAACTTGTAAGCAGCAAAGTGCAGCAGCGAAGTCGCAGCCGGAGCGCCTCGATACACGTCTATCAAGTAAGCAATGCACTCAAAGCAAAAGAAACTCAATCCTAAAGGTGCAATGACGTGAGTTTTTACCCAGTCTGCATTGTCTAGAGCTAATGACCAATTAAATAAAGTGCCGATCGAATTTAAGAAAAAAGGCACATACTTAAAACCCAGAAGCAGCAAAACATTCAGGCTAATTCCTGTCAAAAGCAGCAACAAACGGCGGCGGTTCCAAGTTTCATTAGCAATCCGCCAATCCAAGGGTTCCCCAATAGCCATCGCCAAGCCGTAATTAAATAGAGTGCCAACTAACAGCAGAGGAATGTACCAAATTTGCAGCGAAGCGTAAAAAATCAGACTAGCAACCAGCATGATGAACAGCCGCCACCACCGCAGGGGAATCAACCAATAAGCCACGAAGACAACTAGCAAAAACAGGGCGTATTGAAGGGAGATAAAAGTCATGCGATTTTAGATTGTAGATTTTAG
>DMYK01000314.1:0-4417 GCA_003483675.1 Microcoleaceae cyanobacterium UBA11344 | reverse complement strand
AGATTGTTCCCATCCTGAGTCTGCGAAGGAATGCCGGGGACTTGTGACTAAATTGCTTGATTGTCATTTTTCACAAATAAATAAGATAACAAGACTTACACACCGACTCTACTTGTAGGGTGCTGATAGTTGCACCTTACTACTACAGATATTGTAAAAATTGACTCATGCAGCGTAAGTTCTGGATCAGTGTTTGCATATTTTACTCCACAAATGTTGTCATATTAGAAAGAAAGCTTGTTTTGAGTGAGCCCGAGGCCGGAGAGATTCAGCTTTGTCATTTAATTCTGCCTCAAGTGCCACAACTCCGCGATGAGTATCTTCTAGTTCTTGATTTAATTTTAATCGTGATTATTGACGCGGTTGGAGTGAGTCTAAAGTGCGTAGTAATTCTTGATTTTGTTTCTGAATTTCGACCTAGGTATCTGAGGGAATTTGGCGCGCTAGTTGGTCAACTAATTGATTGAATTCGATCGCACTCAGCGACGGCATCAGTTGGGAAAACTGCTTGATTAATTGTACAGTTAACTGTTGGCGCGATCGAGGTCAGAGCCGAACTGCAAAATACGTTTGACGATCGCCGTGGTAGAACTAGAAACTTCTATTTTGATCAAGGAAATCTTGCCACCTACCGCTTCAACTGCCGGCGCTTCGGGGAGTGTTGACAGTTGATAGTCGCCTCCTTTAACGTATATATCTGGCTTCAGGGTAATTATCAGTTGAGTTGCTGTCATCTCCGAAAAAATTACTACTGCATCTACTGATCTCAGAGCCGCCAGCACTTCGGCTCGCTGGTTTTCCGGTACGATCGGGCGGGGCGGAAATCCCGGCTGCTGGGGTTTGAGCGCAATTGCGCTCAAATCGCTATTCAAGCCCACCACGAGCGATCGCCCCAAGGTTTTGGCCGCCTGCAAATAGCGG
Source organism: Microcoleaceae cyanobacterium UBA11344 (assembly GCA_003483675.1). Classification (GTDB taxonomy): domain Bacteria; phylum Cyanobacteriota; class Cyanobacteriia; order Cyanobacteriales; family Microcoleaceae; genus Microcoleus. The sequence continues at coordinate 3,496 of DMYK01000314.1, read as the reverse complement.
ACATGACCTGCGTGAAGGAGATCGAAGCAGCCGTTAGTAAACACCATCGGACGCCACCGCTGCGGATCAGAGGCGATCGCCTCTTCGAGTTCTCTCAACCTGTAAACACCAGAAATCATTGCGATCGACACCAGCGAAACTGAACAGCGATCGATCATCCTACCAAGAAATGCGCTTTTCTTCCACCTGACGAGAGTGAAAAATTAATAACTCAAGTTATTGGTGACAGATTATTGGTTATTTGTGATTGGTTATTGGTTATTTGTGATTGGTTAATTGTGATTAGTTATTTGTTACAAGGGATAGCCCAGACTTGTCGTGCTGATTCCGGGAATGTCCTAAAAACTCTTTACCTAGTCAATCCAGCTCACTCATCTCAATTAGAAACTTGAGAAAGCTTGACAGCTACGGGCGATCGCGCGCACCGACACCCCAGCTCAACTCTGGATACCATTGCAGAAACTCGACCCTCTATCGTCGCAGCCGACCTCAAGAAAACCCCCAGTCCAAGTCAAAGCCGTTACCCGAACCATCTATATTGGTGGAAAATAACCTAAAATCAGGGACGGTCTGAATCAGATTCGGAGTATCCCCACACCGGGGTCATTGTCACCAAGCGGGCTACCTGTTACCTGAAATTCGGGACTAAACCTCGACTGTAGGCACTATGCTATACAGTTATAAAACAGTCCTAGACGCACGCGGTGGGCCGTTATGTTGTCAAAGAGGGCCTGGTGGTTGCTCCCTTCGACTACGCTGGCTGGACTACGAAGCCGAACCCCTGCTGCGAGCATCTCATGCGAGCATCCACGATCGTTCGGATCAACTGGGTTTTTTTTGGCCGTCCTAAAAAGAAAAAGTATTATGGTTTCGAGTACAGGAGTGTCGATACAACAAACTAAAACTATAAGCAGATTCTCAGCCAAAAACGATGACGCAACTAATAGAAGACTGTGCCCAATCCCATTCCTCCCTTGCGAAGCCGCTTAGAGGGGATGGATAGCGAGTAACAACGATGAAAGTTAAACAGAATTTCGTTAAATCTAACGGTATAGAACCATCCAACAGGAATTATGAAAGCAACTAATAGCCGTCAATTTTCTTCAGTAGCCGCTCGAACACTAAAAGTAGTCGGAATTATCTTGATTCTCTCTGCTTTGCTTGACTGCATTGTTCTGTCGCTCCCTGGAGAAACCTCCGACATGATCAATAGAGGCTGGCAACTTGCTGCTGCAACTCAGATAGTTGACCGGGGCATTATTCCTTTAATAGGTATCGCCCTGCTTTTGACTGGCTTTTGGGTGGACAGCAGCACAGGAGTCTCTATTGAGAGACGCAATGTTTGGCTTGACTTACGATTCTGGGCGCTGTTGATTTCCAGCTTGTTAGGGCTAATTTACCTGTTGCTGGTTCCCGTTCACCTCAACAATACTCGTTTGGAACTCAAGGAGACTCTGGTTCAAGTCGAGAGAGAAGCGGGACAAGCGGAAGGTCAACTTGAGGCGCAAATGAAAAGCGAGCAATTCAAAACTCAGATAGAACAACTCAAAAGCCAGCGTCGCAGTCAGATAGCAGCGCTGCTGCAAGACGAGGGAAAAATGGCAGAAGCACTCAAGAGTCCAGAGGTTCCCAAGGAATTGAAAGCTGTGCTTCAAGAGTCGAAAAATGACCCGAAAGCCCTAGACAAATTTCTCGAACAGCAAGCCCAAGAACTGCCAAATCAAGCCCGGAACGAGATTCGCACCCGCAAGCAACAAAAAGAGAAAGAGTTGAGAACTCGATCGAGAAATTCTAGTTTGCAGACGGGAATCAGCAGTTTATTATTGGCGATCGGCTATATTACTGTTGGTTGGACTGGATTGAGAAGTATGGGGATGCTGCGGTTCGGCCGCCACCAAGGTTGACAGGCGAAAAGCGGGGATCGCGCTGCTCCAGACATCTCTGAGAAATACTTGACTTGCCTAATAGTTTGCCCTTACTGACAACTGGGAATGTTCTCAATTTATATTCTGACTTACAACGAAGAGATTGATATCGCCGCTTGCATTGAATCGGCGCTGCTGTCAGACGATATCATTGTGGTTGATTCTTTCAGCAGCGATCGCACCCTTGAGATTGTTCAGAACTATCCCGTGCTCCGGGTACAGCATCCCTTTGAAACTCACGGGCGCCAGCGGACTTGGATGCTCCAAGAAGTCCCGTGCAAGTACGAGTGGGTTTACATCCTCGAATCTGACGAGCGGATGACGCCTGCACTGTTTGCTGAATGCTTAAAGGCGATCGAAAGTCAAGAATATATCGGCTATTACATAGCTGAAAAAGTAATATTTATGGATCGCTGGATTCGCCGCAGCACTCAATTTCCCCGCTATCAAATGCGCCTGTTTCGCAAAGACCAAGTGTGGTTTACTGACTACGGTCACACCGAACGAGAAGTCTGCAACGGGCCTACTCACTTTCTGAAGGAAACCTACCCTCACTATACTTGCAGCAAAGGTCTTTCTCGCTGGATTGAAAAGCACAACCGCTACTCAACTGACGAGGCGGCTGAAACCCTCCGTCAATTAGAAGCGGGTCAAGTAAATTGGTGGGATTTATTGTTTGGCGCGTCGGAAGTGGAAAGGCGCCGGGCTTTGAAAGATTTTTCTTTGCGTTTACCTTTACGACCAGTTGTGCGCTTTTTCTATATGTATATTTTACTAGGCGGATTTCTCGACGGTCAAGCGGGATTAGCTTGGTGTACGCTGCAAGCTTTTTATGAATATTTAATTTTGCTGAAAGTTTGGGAAATGAAGCATATGCCACTGCCAAATTTAGACTGTGCGAAAGAAGAATCTATTTCGGAAGTAGTGACAGTTGATTCACCTAAAGTTTCATCGAAGATTTAGTTATTGGTTATTGGTTATTGGTTATTGGTTATTGGTTATTGGTTATGAGTTATTGGTTATTAGTTATTAGTTATTGGTTATTGGTTACGCGCTTGAAGCTGCGAGTAATATCATATCTGGTAGCATCGGAATTATTCGTCTCTCTCTTCTCTTTCTCTGCGCTCTCTGCGTTCTCTGCGGTTAAATAATTCCGATCCAACCGGAATAGATCTAACTAATAACCAATCACAACAGTCAACAGTCAACAGTCAACCGTAATAGGTAATAGGTAATAGGTAATAGGTAATAGGTAATAGGTAATAGGTAATTGGTTACGCGCTTGAAGCTGCGAGTAATATCAGATCTGGTAGCATCAGAATTATTCGTCTCTCTCTTCTCTTTCTCTGCGTTATCTGCGTTCTCTGCGGTTAAAAAAATCCGATCAAACCGGAATAGATCTAACTAATAACCAATCAAAACAGTCAACAGTCAACAGTCAACAGTCAACAGTCAACTGTCAACCGTCAACTGTCAACCGTCATCCAAACTTAAAACTCTTGAGATTTTGCTGCTGTTTTTGCCCGATCGAGCTTCAAAATTAACACACCCAAAGGCGGCAAACACAAATC
>DMYK01000312.1:5674-6419 GCA_003483675.1 Microcoleaceae cyanobacterium UBA11344 | reverse complement strand
GAGCGCTCAAGAGCAGCTTTGTCGCTCCAATTCGCCGCCGCCGGAATCAAACCGCGACTGACCAAAATCGCCACCAGCAAGCCAACACCCAAAATCAGAGGCACTGTCGGATCGCTGGTTGGCGTCGCCACAATTTGCGGAACTTGGGCTGCGGCAAAACTACTCACCATTTCTTTCTCCGACGCTTGCGTATCCGCCATCGCCAGTTGGGTTTTGTTGTAAAAATCTTGCTGAAGCTTGATTTGCTGCAACAGGCGAGCTCGCTCTCTTTCGTATAGGTCGAGCTTTTGCTGAGCTTGTTTTAGATCTTGAGTGACTTGTGCTAAGCGTTGGTTGAGCGATTGATTGACTGATTGCCACCGATATCTGTTAATCAGGCGGCTTTTTTCTACCATGCCCTTCATCAGCATATCCACCGTTTGGACTGCTTGCTGCTGGTCGAGCGATCGATACCCAACAGCAATTTCCAGCGGTTGTTCTGGCTGAGAAATCTTGACGCTAGCATTCTGTCGAACTTGCTGAGGCGACAGCTTAACTGCATCTGCCACTGCTTTGACAACATTATCTGCCAGCAGGACATCCGCTGTCAGTTGCTCTCCTTGCTTCAGAATTGTCGCGCCCGTGGTCGAAAATTTGACTGGCGGATTGTTAGAAGTGAGAGTGCCTTGAGCCATGAATCCCGGAGGCGGCGCTAGGCGGTAGGCAAGGGCCCCTGAAATGCCCATAATTACAGCAAAACTGCCTA
>DMYK01000312.1:0-5524 GCA_003483675.1 Microcoleaceae cyanobacterium UBA11344 | reverse complement strand
TTGTGAAGCATCAAAATCCCTCAGCTTTTCGCTACAAGCTTTTGGCTTTTGGGAGTTACCAATATTAATGGCGTGACTGCGGGAAAGGTGCGATCGCCATAAATCTTGAACAGGAGCTAAAACCGATCCTTTTTTGCTAACAGTTGCTAACAAATATATAAGTTGAGATGTTCTATCAACCAAGGCGGATCAACCAATGCCGGTAGAAATCTCTACAAGCACTTATACTCTTGCATTCAGAACGGCTAAATTCATTCTATAGGACATAAAGACCTCTTGCTCAGTTGACATACTCCCCGTCGTAAACGAGCGGGGATTCTTTACGCTTCATAGACTGATGCAACCGAAGTCGTCTTACTCTGTCTCTGCGTACATTTAAGGTCGTGCCGATGCCCCATGCCGACCATTTCTATATTCCTAGCAGCGTTTTCATCTCTATCTTGTTCGGCACCACAACTTAAGCAAAGTATTGAGCGGATAAATAAATCAATTTTCCCCCACTTAAAACCACAATCAGAACAGACCTGGCTAGTAGGTTCCCATCGGCTAATCACCTTGAACTCCCTACCAAACTTCTCCGACTTAGCCTCGCAAAGTGTTCGGAATTCATACCATCCTTGCTGGCTGATTGCACGAGAAAGTTTCCGATTCTTGACCATTCCAGATATATTGAGGTCTTCCAAAATAATCACTTGGTTTTCGTTGACTATTTTGGTTGACAACTTGTGTAGGAAGTCTTTCCGGGTGTCGGCAATCTGATTGTGCAACTTAGCAATTCTGATGCGAGTTACATTCCGTCTTTTGGAATCTTTTGGTTGACGAGCCAACTTCCGTTGCAGCTTGCGAACTTTCCGGTCTAGTTTTTTATAGCTAGGACTTTCAGCTTTTTCACCATTGCTCATTACCGCAAAGGTTTTAATGCCTAAGTCGATGCCGACGCTGGGATTCTTTGCCTCGAACTGAATTAGTTCAATTTCTACAACAAAACTTAGGAAATAACGGTTTGCACGATCCTTAATTACCGTGACAGAGCTAGGCTCAGATGGTAGCGCCCTCGACAAGATTGGATTGACAATTCCAATCTTGGCTAGATAAACACCACCGTCCTCCGACCTGGAGAAACCGCGAAGAGTAAACCTAGCAGATTGATTGTTAGTCCTCTTTTTGAACCTGGGATACCCAGCTTTACGCCCTTTTCTCTTCCCTTTACAGGAGTTGAAAAAGTTCTTAAAAGATACCTCCAAATCGGCTACAGATTGCTGCAAAGGAACTACTGATACTTCGCTCAGCCAAGCTCTTTCTTCGGATTGCTTAGCCTGAGTAATTACTGCTTTTTGTAGATCGGCTGAACTTGGCTTCTTTTGGGACTGCTTACAAATAGCAAGGGCATCGTTCCAGACCACTCGAACGCAGCCAAATAATTGAGCCAAGCTCTGTCGTTGTTGGTTGGTTGGATAGATTCTGTACCGATACCTTGCTTTCATTGTTTTTGCTGTTTGAATTACTCGATTATATCACAATCTGTTGATTCAATTGACAATATTAAAGAGAATCAAAGCCGTCCTATAAGGACGGGGCTTCAGACCCAACTTCTTGGTGAGTGATGTGAGTAAATGTTAGAAAAAGTCTTGCTGTTAATCCACCTTTTCGGGAGGATGTCACTCACAAACTGCTAATTTCGCCCCATCTTCTCAACACTTCGACACTTCGACTACGCTCAGTGCGACGCTTCGCGAGCGTGACCGGTAGAAGTTGAACAATGAACAAAACCTTAAATATTATTTTTCCACTTCGACACTTCGACTACGCTCAGTGCGACGCTTCGCGAGCGTGACCAATCGGCTTCGCTCAGTGACCGACTCAGCCAGGATTATACCACGCACGCTTGAGTGTTGGCTACCAATGTTTTTTATCAAAGAGAGTTATCAAAGAGAAAGTTGTGGAGCTGGGCGATCGACCGACTCCACAGTATGTGATCAAAGAGGTGATCGAAGAGGATGGTTTGAGCGGACGATCGACACTCCCTACCCTGAGCACAATTCTCAGATGCCGATCGGCAAAATTAAACCTTCCCTAGCCATTACTGCCTTCGGAAAAGCGATTTGCACATCCACAGCGATGCGATCGAGAAAATCGTCAGTATGAGCCGGATCGTGGTGGAAAATCACCACTCGCTTCACCCGAGCCTCCTTAGCCATTCTCACCGCTTCCTGCCAAGTCGAGTGTCCCCAACCCACCTTCGGAGACTTGGGGTTGTGATATTCCTCGTCAGTGTACATCGCATCATAAATCAGCACGTCAGCATCGAGAGCTAGGTTGTAAACATCCACGTCGAGGCGATCGGGAAAATGCTCCGTATCCGAACAGTAAACAACGGATCTTCCCCGCCAAGTCACCCGATAGCCCATAGCAGTATTCGGGTGATTCAGAGAACCCGTCCTAATCTCAATATCGTCCAGCATCATCGTCTGGTTGTGATTGAGTTCGTAGAAATTCAAATCTGCCTGCAAGCCCATCAGCGGCACCGGCGAATTCGAGTGCAGCACCCGTTCGACAAAGTGCCTTTTCATGCAATCTCCATCGGGCGGGATCGCCCCGTAAATATCAAAGCTATTGCCGCGGATGAAAGCTGGAGCAAACAGCGGGAACCCCTGGATATGATCCCAGTGATAGTGAGTAAAAAACATATAAGCTTGCACCGGCATTTCTTGCAGCAACTGGTCTCCCAGCATCCGCAAGCCAGTTCCGCCGTCAAAAATCAGGCGTTTTCCGCCCACTCGCATTTCCAAACAAGAAGTATTTCCGCCATAGCGAACAGTTTCTGCTCCCGGTGTGGGAACACTGCCCCGCACACCCCAGAACTGCACTACAAAATCATCTATACCTTCCATTACTTCGGAGGGTTGAGGGCAATCAAGGGGAGTTGCCGCTACAGAGGACAAGCTGATTTCCATTTTAAAATTCAGACTTTAAGGTTCCACATTGTCCGTGATGGCGCAGCAGGTGGTCGCACAACACTAAAGCTACCATTGCTTCCACCATTGGCACCGCTCTTGGCAAAACGCAAGGGTCGTGCCGTCCTTTTGCAGCCAGCAGTGTTTCTGTACCCTCGCGGGTGACAGTGCGCTGGGTCGAGCGAATTGTCGCAGTTGGCTTGAAGGCCACTCGCAGAATAATATTTTCGCCGTTAGCAATGCCACCCTGAATTCCGCCAGAGCGATTTGTGACTGTACGAATTACACCATTGTGATCAGTATAGTATTCATCATTGTGTTGGCTACCTGTCATCAGAGTCCCGGCAAAGCCCGATCCAATTTCAAACCCTTTGCTGGCGGGCAAGGACATCACGGCTTTTGCCAAGTCAGCTTCTAGCTTATCGAATACGGGCATTCCCAGACCTTTGGGTACGTTGCGGGCGACGCATTCGACAACACCGCCGATCGAATCTCCACTGTCGCGAACTTTTTCGATGAGTTCAATCATTCTTTCGGCGCATTCGGCATCGGGACAGCGGACTATATTGCTTTCTACTTGTTCTAAGGTAACAGTATCCGGGTCTGCCACACCTTCTAAGTCTTTAATGCGTTTGACGTAGCCGACTATTTCGACTCCGGCTACTTGTTTGAGAATTTTTTTGGCGATCGCCCCTGCTGCTACTCTACCTATAGTTTCCCTTGCCGAACTTCGACCACCACCTTGCCAGTTACGAATTCCGTATTTAGCATCGTAGGTAGCATCGGCGTGAGAAGGGCGATAGGTAGTAGCCATTTCGTCGTAGTCTTGGGGGCGAGTGTCTTGATTGCGGACTAAAATGGCGATCGGCGTTCCCAAAGTTTTGCCTTCAAACACCCCAGAAAGGATCTCGCAAGTATCAGCCTCTTTGCGAGGAGTCGTAATTTTGCTTTGGCCAGGGCGGCGGCGATCGAGTTCCGCTTGAATTTCCGATGCATCAATAGACAGGAGTGGCGGACAACCGTCAATTACCACTCCCACGCCACCGCCGTGAGATTCCCCAAATGTCGAGATCCGAAATAAATGCCCAAATGTGTTCCCCATGATGATTTAGCCTGAAACCCTAATAATTTTTAGCTTAAATGGAATAGAGATTTACTGTATTTATGAAAAATATACCATTACTGTCCCGCCAGAACACACTTATCCGACATGGCAATTGTCCAGCCCCTCGTTAGACAAACTGGTGCCGAAAGGCGATCGCTGCACCCGCTGTGTGGCGATCGCGTTCTTAAGCGAGGCCGGCATTGCCATAAAACTTCACGTCCTGTTCTATTTTTCATATATCTAGGCTCTACCCCTCTTTGAGCAATCAAGTGAATAATCTTTGTTTTTTTACCAAATTAGATCTTTATTAAGGCTAAACTCAGCAGGCAATGGTTGTAACTTTTCAGTAATACCTAAAAGATAATCTTTGCCTAAGTTATCGATGTTTGTGCTGTTTTTTGATAAATATGAACTTAACAATGTAGGTTGAGAAAGCCCTTTAAGTGTCACACCTGCTATCTCATAATTTAATACATCTGGATAAACATCTTGAAAAACGGCATCTGCAAAATTACAATCGAATAGCTCCACAAATTCAAAAATAACTTGTCTGGCATCAAAAAAATAACAACTTGCTAGGAGTTGCTGTTCTGGACTGATGTAAAAACTTTGCTTTGTACGGTGGCAAGAACTTTTCCATAACAGTTCTCCCATATTTTGCCTACACAAAACTAAAATATGTAACTGCTGGTTTTCATATACACCAGCAACAAAACCCCGAAATAAATCGTAGGGTTCTCTGGGAATCGTTTTGCCATTACGCGATTTGTATATTATTGAAGGAAAAAGAGGCTGGCTGGCAAGCTTAAGCAATCGCTGCAACTCAGAAAACCGGGTAATGGTTTTGGGCAAATATTTTTTGACTTTGCCATAGTTCAGTAATGGATTAAATTGCTCGATATATTTACACTCTAACTCGTTCAATTCAGAAACGGAAGCTAGAATATATTTAATAACAATTTTATCCAATCCTTTTCTAGCAAACTGCTTGTAGCGGTGATGGCTCGCTCCTGCCCAACGTTTGCGTAAGTTCTTGGATTGACCAATATAAAATAATTGTTCGCGTTCACCGACCACAAAATAAATACCTGGATGGTCAGGAAGCTGATCGCGAAGGCGTAGGATTAACTGCCCAGAGAAAGGCTGTAGACTACTTGGCTCCATAGTTGCATTATCCTTTTTCTTATTCCAAGTCTTGGCGCATAACATCAATACAGCGGCTTGCAGCCGCGTAGGTACAACAAGATGAATGAATAAACAGTCCTTTCCCGATAGCAGAATATCTACGAGGGAGAGGGGGAGAGAGGGAGAGAAGGAGAGAGGGGATGGGGCATGGGACACCTGTGCTGAGCGTAGCCGAAGCATGGGGCATGGGGCATGGGGCATGGGGCCTTGGGCCTTGAGAATAGTTTTTTTTTCTTCCTTCTTCCTTCTTCCTTCTGACTTCCCGGCGTTACATCCGTTA
>DMYK01000311.1:6030-9902 GCA_003483675.1 Microcoleaceae cyanobacterium UBA11344 | reverse complement strand
ATTTGTCTGATTTAAAAATTCTTCAGAAATGCCATTTTCGTAAAACAAATCAATTCTTTGGTCGGAGATTTCAAACAAATCTTTTAGCATATTTAAAGTATAGGTTGAACCTGCTAATATTTTGTCGGCTTTTTTGTAAGTTTCTACATAGCCTGGAATTAATGCTCGACCAACTGCTCTCAAAAAGTTGAATTGAGCAAATTCTTGTCTGGCCGTTTCTTGAAAGCCAGGTGGAAATGGAATGCCTCCATTCACTGGGCCCAAAATAAAGGGAGTCTGCTGACATACATTGACTACCTTGTATGGATAGCGCGGCATCATCGGGGTAATGGCATGAACTATGTCATAGTCTCCGTTGAGGATTTTTGCTTGAAACTTTTGATATACTTGCTGATTGAATTCTGCATAAATTGGGTAGCTCAATGCGTTATGAAGAGGCCAATTTACTCGCCCGTTGGCCGTAAGTTTGGCGACTACTTTATAATATTGTTTGGTTAACTTTCCTTCTTCAATGTAGACAACTTTTTCGGATTCTGGGTGTTTTTCGAGAGCTGGTTTATTTCTAATATGGGTGACGAGGGTTACATCAGCTAAATTATTGATTTCTTGAAAAAAATTGTAGCCCACCAAAGGTACTGATGCCCAGTCAGGATTGCACTGCTCTACAATTAGTAAAACTTTTAATTTTTTATTACTCATTTGTTTGCTACTCAGGGGTGGACTTTCTGGGACGTTAGCTGTAATTCTAGCTGGCTGAATTAATGGAGTTGGTTGTTTTATATTCGATTAGCTTGCTCTGCTGCCCCAGCAATCGGCGCTGGTGAAACTGGATTTGACCTTGTAGCTGGGGAAATTTGGCTAATACGCAAGACAAAGCGTAGATGGCTGCGTCTTTAGTTGCGAGATCCCGATGCTTTACATAATAGTTATAGGTGCGATAGGTTGCTAAGGGGTAGCCACTCAATAGTAACAGACTCCAGCCTTTTGTCGGCCATGCCATTGCCAAGGCTAGGGCTGGCAAGACTAATCCCCAAAACCAGGTGCTTCGGGTTTCTTTTACCCAATGGCGATCGGGTTCGCTGCCGTGCATCCAGGAGCCCTCGGCGTAGGCGTGACCCGCTCTTTGAGCACGTTTCCACCATTGAGTGAAATTGGTCATTTGCGCGTCGTGCAGGGTCATTTCTGCGTCTAAACGGAGGATTTTCCAACCTTTTTGGCGCAGCCGCAAGCACAGTTCGGGTTCTTCGCCGGCGATGAGTGCGGGATTGAAACCGCCGACTTGTTGCAATGCTGGGGCGCGCATCATGGAATCGCCACCGCAGGCTTTGGTTTCGCCGATCGCGGTATCCCACTCAATATCGCACAATTGATTGTAGATGCTTGCTTGGGGGTATCGTTCGCGCCTGCGCCCGCATACTGCTGCTACGTTGGGTTTGGCTGTGAGTTCGCTGTAGGCTCGATCGATCCACCCATCAACGACTTCGCAGTCACCGTCTACAAATTGGACAAATTCGATGTCTGGTGCTAGTTCTAGTAAGCGGGCAAAGCCTTCGTTTCTGGCGCGGGCTGCGGTAAAGGGTGTGGATAAGTCGAGTTCTACTGTATCGGCTCCGAGCGATCGGGCTAACTCTAGGCTACCGTCTGTTGAGCCGGAATCGACGTAGACGACGCGGGCAACTTTGTCTGTGGCTGAGACTAGGCACTGGCGCAGGCGCTGCCCTTCATTTCGTCCGATCGCCACTAATCCAATTTGTTTCAATTTTTACCTCTTGAATTCGACTACTGAGCTGTTATTTTAATTTTCATAAAAGTCGAGCTAATTTCCTAATTTTTCTGCGACTTCTAGAAAATATTTTTCAGACTAGCTGGTCTTTTTTTCGATGATTTTGGCCGGTATTCCTACTGCGGTTGCACCGGGTGGCACATCACAAATCACCACAGCATTAGCACCAATCAAAGCATGATCGCCGATCGTTACGGAGCGAATAATTTTTGCTCCTGCACCGATATCGACGTGACCGCCGATTTTGACATCAGCAACAATTGTCACCTGTTGAAAAATCAGGCAATTAGGGCCAATAGAAGCAGTTGGATGAATGACAACGCCATTAGGATGAGGCAGTATCAGTCCTCCTTCTATTTTGCAGTTTATCGGGATATCTGTTGCGGTGACAACACTCCAGAATCTATAGTAGATGATGTTCAAACGGCATAAAAAATAGCCTAAAATCCCACCATGTTTCTGCCACTTTTGATAATTGCGGATAGATTTTAGAAGCTGGCAATTGGGTTCCCACCACTTGTCAGCTTGTTCGCGGCTCCAGTCTGGTTCTGTAGCAGAAATGATTGGCTTATTGATTGACTCAACCATTGTTTGTGCAGTGTTTTGATGATGTAGACAATTGTGCTTATTTGTGCAGTTTACCTTGAGAGGAATCTCTAACTTGAGTAGGGAGATTGATTGAATTGCGCCACAGAGTAAGCTTTTATTCCGATCTAGAGTTGTAGAGTCCTGACGAAAGAGCGTGTTCCAACAACCACTGCCGATTTTCTTCACCACCGGCGATCCAACGTTCAATCATCAATGGCCATTTCACCGGATTTTGCAACCTTTTCCAGGCCTCAGCCGCAGCCAATGAAATACTTTCATAAAGAGCTGAGTCTGAAAGCAATTTTTCAATCTGTGCCGCTAAATCTGTAGAGTCGCTGGCCGAAAATATCATCGCATTCTCTTGATGTTTTAAGTTGTTCTGAAACATTGGGTGATCTGAGGCAATAATAGGAGTTCGAGAACAGAGAGCTTCATAAATTGTCATTGGGACTCCTTCTGGATATGCGTGGCGACTGGGAATTACAACTAGGTCAGCTTCTCTCATCAGATGTACTACACGATTGTTTTCCAACAGTCCCAGGAACTCTACGATGTCTGATACTTGCAATTTTTGGGCTTGCTTGGTAAACTCTGCGACTTCACCTTGACCTGCTATCTTTAAGTTCACTGATAAATTCTTGGCTTTTAACTTCGCTACCGCTTCTAAAACATCACCAATCCCTTTAGATTCTGTAATGCTGCCGATGTAAACTAGATTCCAAGTTTTTTTACCAACTGGCAGTGTTTTCGGCTCAAAAAAATCTGGCGTAACAGTAGAAGGCCAGTCCCAAGGAATAATTTTACTAGGTTTTACACCGATTTTTTGCAGAGATAGGCATGAATTAATACCGTGATTTCCTATCCATTCAATTTGATTGTTATTTAAGAGGCTAGCTAGCCAATAATTTTGAATTTTGTTTCGCAAACCTTGGGTTGAAAAAGAGTCTGCTAACGTGGCTATTGTTTTAACTTTGTGTCGGATTGCCCATTGAAAAATTTCTCTAATCGGGGTTCGCAAAACTAAATGAGTAGGCTTTTGTTCTGCTATCAAGCGAAGTAAGTTTTTCATCTGAATTTTACCTTGAAATCCGGCACCGATTGCTCGTACTCCATTTGCTAAAACTCGATCGTAAGGTTCTGCTGTAAAGCAACAAATAACTGTAACTTCCTCCATCAGCTTGCCAATTTCAGCAACTGCGTCAACCGAATATTTTTGAGCATAGTATGTTTCTCCTTTACCTTCAGCAAAGCGTTCAAATGCTTCGCGGTAATCGCCGGCATACTGGACTATTAATAAACGCATTTTACTAGCCTTCCGTTGTCAACTGACTTGATTGATTTTAGCATTAAGTGTCGGAATTTTTAGTAGATTGAAGAATCTTGGCTGGGATGCCCACTGCTGTTTTGCCTGGGGGAACATCTGACAAGACGACTGCATTGGCACCGATATTTACATCGTCTCCTAGGTTGACCTTGCCGAGGATTTTCGCGCCGGCACCGA
>DMYK01000311.1:0-5981 GCA_003483675.1 Microcoleaceae cyanobacterium UBA11344 | reverse complement strand
CCTTGGCGGATAATGCAATCGTCGCCGATCGTACAATATCCGTGAATAATAATAGCGCTTTGATGTTCAATCACCACCCGGCGGCCGAGCTTCACAGTGTAAGGCAAATCTATGCCGTAGGTATTGCGGACTTTTCGGTAGAGCGATCGATAAATAATGCTCAAAGGAGCTCGAAGTAATTTCGGTTCTACCTGCATTCTCCAGACGCCAAAACGCTGCACTGCTACGGCGCGAAATCCCGGTTTTGTCCAGTCGCGGCCGTGAGCAATCCAATCTTCTTGAATCTGCTGCCACAGTCCCAGTGCGGGGGTTTCTACTTGATTTTCACTTGTGATTAAGTTTTGCTCCGTTACCATAAGCTCTCATTAACACTATTTCTTGTTTACCCAGTTGCTAGATGCCCGTGATAGTAATTTGTTTATCTAGTTTTTTGAGGGAGGTTCAACCCGGTTTGTTTAGATCTAGAATACCATTTTCTGGGCTACATCAAACAATATTTTTATTGCCAGCGTTAACCGGGTTGATTTTGCTTTAACTTATTTACAAACTCCATTTAAAAGTTTTTGGATTTTTCAATCTTACCTCCCTTTAAAAATACACTATTCAATACAAAATCCCTGAGTAAGTTTGGTGGGTCGCCGTCGGGCTTGCCTTGAAGTACGCGGCGCACCCTCCAGGCTGCAAAACCCGAAGCCCAGCATACATCAGTTAACGCTGTGTAAACCAAGCCGTAGTTTTTGATAAAATAGCGTCGCCGGGAATCAAACCAATACTGGGGCAGCCGCTTGGGGGCTGCTTTGGTGTCTGTTACGCCTGAGCTTTGGCCGACTAGGTGGACAACGCGACTTTCGGGCACATACCAGCAACTCCAGCCAGCTTTCTGAGCTTGCAGGCAAAAGTCCATTTCTTCGCAGTACATGAAATAAGCTTCATCCATCAAGCCAATCTTTTCAAATACTTCGCTACGGACGATCATGCTGGCTCCAGCTACCCAATCAGTTTGACAGATTTCTTGGGAAATCGGAGGCGCTACTGCCCATTTTTTCAATAACTTGGATATAAAGCCTGTGCGCCAACCAAAATCGAGTTCCGTCAACAGGCTGTGAAACCGAAAAGCTGACTCCTGGGGCGTGCCGTCGGGGTCTTCTAAACGGCTACCCGCGATTCCGGCTTCGGGGTGGGTGTCCATGAAATCTACTAGGGATTTTAGGGCACCGGGGCGAACTACGGTGTCTGGGTTGAGCAGGAGGATGTAAGGTGGGGGATTGGGGGATTCCAGGGCGGGACGGATCAGGGCGTTGTTGCCGAAGGCGAATCCGCCGTTGCAGTCTAGGGGCACGAAGGATGCCCATTCGTTCCAGCCTTCTGTGGCGATCGCACTACTAATTTCTGCGACTGAGCGATCGCCCGAAGCGTTGTCAGAAACTGCAACCCGCGTACCGGGAAGGGATTCAACTTCGTTAACTAGAGAACGTAAGCAGTCAATGGTCAAACCAGGGGTTCGGTAATTAACAATGACGACAAGTAGGGGATAGGGATGATTCTGCACAATGGCATTGGACATAAGGGCGATCGTCTGTTTAACATTTTATAGCTCAGCTTGTATCTGTTTGGCAAGATCAGGCGATCGAGCATTGCAACTATCCTACTTTTTTGATTGCTCCAACATCTTCAATAAAAGCCGCCACCGCGAATGGTGCATTTGTTGGTGCGTCATCCTGTGAGCCTCCTGGAGAGATGCCTTGCCCATACTTTGAAGCTGAGGCAAGTTTTGCCCCGACCATTCGATCAAATCTGCTAAGGCCACAGGGTCGTTAGAATTAACAATTACACCAGTTTTGTGGTTTTGGATGCAGTCGCGCAGTCCGTCTGTGTTGCTTGCGAGTACCGGTACTGCTTGGGAATAAGCATCGTAGACGATTCTGGGCTGCTCGTCTGAGATGCTGGGAACCACAATAGCGTGATATTCTTGCAGCCGCCGAAATAATTCTTTGCCGTAAGCAACCGTTCCCAAAAATCGGATGTTAACCGATTTTTGCAGTTGATTGCTAAGTGTTTTGCATTCGCTTAATAGTGTGCCATCGCCGAGTATATCGAGATTGACAGCAATGTTTTTGTTGTCCAAAATTTTCATGGCTTCTAGGAGAACTAACACGCCTTTACTGGACTCCACTCTGCCAGCAAATACAAGTTTGAGTTTTTGGGTTGATGGGGATAACTTTTTTTGCCATATTTCCGCTGCATCGGCTTCAGAAATGATATTTTCTTCATCTATCCAGGAAGCGTGGATGACGTGACCTCGTTCTTTTCGCTTTGTCGGTAAACTCTGCTGGTATTCCGATTGTGTGAAGATTGCCATGTCTGCGTTGTTGACGCACCAACGAGCCAATTTTTCGGATACGTAAGCCATAATTTTGACTTTAATGTTGGCAGTCATTCCTGGTTGCAGCCGCCACGGTGCGGACTCGACTACGAGTAGGTAGAATTTTCCCTGAATCAGGGCTATTGGTGTCACTAACCACCCCATAGGAATGGGCCAGCCTGCTGCGCAACTGTGTACAATATCTGCTTTGCCGATCGCACCCCAAAGTTGGGCAACTGTAGCAGGCAGCGTCAATATTGCCTCTTTATAGCTGTTTGGGGAGGGCAGGTCGATAAATTCAACGTCAGCAAATGATGGTTCTTTCTCCACATCGATTGTGTTTTCTGGGGATGTTTCTTGTTGGCGTGGAGATGCTAACGTGAAGTTTTTCAGATACCTGAAATGTTCGGTTAGGTCTTTTGCCCACATCGGATCGAGATACCTGCCACCTTTTTCATCCCTGGTGGATCTGACATTAATCACCATCAGATAACGCTTGGTAATGGGTTCTAGAAACTCTAATTTCTGTGTTTTTCCTAGTTGTTCTGATTTTTTTGAATTGACTTGCATAAGTGACATCCTATTTATTGATTTAACCCTAGTCGAGAATGATCTCTACATTCTCTGCACCCTACATTTTGGCGATCGCGATCGCTATCCGGCCGTTGATTTGTTTGCTCTTACCTAACAACCACGCTAACTTGTACTCCTGAAGGGAGCTACTTATTTGTCGTTGCTGATTTTACTATTTGTTTTGGACTACTAACCAGGTGACAAGGTTCCCGTGAGCGATCGCCAACCGGGAAGTCGTTGTCTCACTTGCCTTTAACTTCATCTTGTGGGCGATCGCACCCGCTCTGCCCCCGATCGCGTTCGTCTGATCCATTATACATATCCAACCAATAATCTCAAGCTTTTGATTCAGATGTAGGAGTGAAGGATTTGGGCGACAATTTCTGCAATTAATCTAGATTTATGGTAGTCGGCTTGACAAATCTTAAAGTCGATACTGCCTGTAGGTTTGACTCGCCGCTCGGTGCAGGAGCGAATGCCGATAAACTAACCCATTCATGTCATCGCAATAGCCACCGCCAATCACACAGGCCACTGGATAACCCCCCGCCAAACAAGTAGATAAAACTTGCATTTCCCTGCGAAATAACCCCGTATCAGTTAAAGCTAATTTTCCCAGTTTGTCGCCCTGATGAGGGTCTACTCCGGCATCATATAAAACCAAATCTGGCTTGACATCCGAGAGCAAATCTGCTAGGTATTTAGCCAAGGTTTGTAAATATTCGTCGTCCTCCATACCGACAGACAAAGCTACATGTGACATACTCCACACGTCAAGCGAGTACGCTATGACGTGGGCTTCTTTGTAGCCCGATTAAGGGTATACAAAATTTCCTTTGTGGTACTTTTATCCATAGTTCCTACTATAGAAAGATTCCCACTACAGCGTTTTATACTGGGGAAAATGTCCAACCCCAGTCTTTTTAGGTTGATCGCAGCATTAATATCACGATCTACCATCAAAGAATTTTGCTCGTCCCAATAGTCTCTCATACTACAATCAGTGAAAATAATTTCATTCCGATAACAGAGAACCATTGAGGTATAAGCAGGTTTTTGTGAAACGACGACTGATCCAGCTTTGGCGGCTATGTATTCCAGCGTCAGGAAAAATTGACCAAATGCAGCATCCAACCAAGATTTATTCAACCCTGATTTAGCTGATTGACCATTGGGAAGATAATTCGCATTATCATCTTGCTTAACTTTATTTCTCTTGGTTAAGCCTTTAAGATTGAGTTCTTCATAAAAGAAAATTTTGGCTCCTGTCTTGATCAACTTATGAGCGGTTTTATAATGGAAGTCTTTACGAGACCGAGCAATCTTTTGATGTCGAAGAGCTTCTTTTTTGGCCAATTTACGTCGAGATTTAGAACCTCGTTTCCGTTTATTTCGTTTCTGAGAAATACGGTCTAGTTTCGCTTTATTCTTGCGAAGTGGCTTCAAAGAAGGTAGTTTTTCACCTTCGGAAGTAGCCAGATAGACATCTTCATGTAACACCGCATCCAAACCGATTGAGTTATCCCAAGTGGGAATAACTTTATCAGGTGTGAATTGAGGTACAGAGATGTCTTCGAGTATTAACTGAATGAACCAACCATCAGCTTTTTTCGTAACACTAGCTTGCTTGATGGTAAATCCATAAGGGATTGGGCGGTGCATCCGAACTTTCACAACCCCCAGTTTCGGTAATCGAATATATATCCAACTCTTGCGAATCCATTTAATCCAATCATTACTCGCAGTGGCGAAAGTCATCGTCCGATAGTCTGCTTCTGTTTTGAATCTAGGCCTGCCCGATTTTTTCCCCTGACTATCACCTACGATAAATCGCTCACAAGCTTTGTCTACTCGCTTAGAAACGTCTTGCAGGATAGTTGAATCAACCTGCTTAAAGTCTAATAACTCGCCACTATGAAAAACCTTTACCAAGTCTTTTTTGAAGAGGGGCAATTGTTGTTTTTGCGAATAGTAGTTAGGCTTTTCTCTGAGAGCAGAAATACTGACGATCAATGGACAAGCATTTACAGCAGTGCGGTTGTTATCCCACCAATCAAAGCGATCTCCCAATTGGCGATTATACCAATAACGGCAAATTCTGAGCCACTGGTTTAGGGTTAACTTTTGATTGGTATTTGGATAAAACTGGTACTGATATGTTGTTTTCATTGGGTCACAGTTAAAATCGCACCTATTAGTATTAATCTATCAGATATGTTATTCTCGGTCAAGTACATGAACTCACATTATCCATAAAGATCGATAAATTTTCGACATGAGATATTTGAGGAGCCAATAATTATGGTGCTACCATAATAAGTAAAATGAAAATTGCTCGTCTCGTCATCCAGATATGGGCGACTCTCATCCCACACTAACCTTCGATCGGTCTAGTGTGGGGATTCCCGTCTATTGAGCTAAATCGACAATCAATACTTGACGAACTAAACCCAATTGTTGGAGGACACGGGAGGCGATCGCCAAATCGTTAAAAATACAAAAACCAGATCCATAATTTGGGAAGGCATGATGAGTTCCGCCGGCGGTATTGCAGGCTAAACCGGATTCTAAAGCGAGTTTAGCTGTGAGCACAGTACCTGCGAGGGCCGTGCAAGTGCGGTTCACCAGGGCCCGACTCCAAGGGAGACCAATTCGTCGCTGAGCTTTGGCATCGAGGGTGCCGTTGCAGTAAGCTTGAATGTAGTGGTCGTCGTGGACTAACTCAATCCATGCTTGGGGAGGAAGTTCGGGAGTGTGAAATTGCGCGATTTCTGCTACCCCCTCCGCAAGCAGCATCTGGTAAAGCAGTTGAAACTTTGCCATCGGGAAGCGGTGACTGGAGGGGAGGGGTGCAACGTAATCTTGGTGGTAGACAATTGGTAAGTCCATTTACACTATTTTAGTAGGAATGAGTCTCCAATCTCCCATCTCAAATCTCAAATTTAAAATCACCGGAGAACCTGTATATGCAGCTAAAAATAGTGTGGGAGTCGGGCAGCAACGATCCAGAAAATGCCGAGATTCTCGATCGAATCCGTCAGTGGTG
>DMYK01000154.1 GCA_003483675.1 Microcoleaceae cyanobacterium UBA11344 | reverse complement strand
TTCATTGACTTTAGCACAGAGTCTAAACAGAGTCTAAAGTGAGAAGCTATCAGCATTTCTGCTAAGATAAATCCTGCGAGATCCAATGCTTCTCGCAGGGCTGCGGCTAAAAGTGGTTGGTCGATGTTTTCCACGGGATCGTCCGGTAATTTAAAGTCATCTGGTAACTTTTCCCAAGTTACAGTATATTGGGTTTTGATTGCGATCGGCTTTGATAATGTTTGCGTCATAGGTTTGGTTTTTTTTAGTTAAAATGCTGTTTATTTAATTCACTTTTCCGCAGATTGCGCCGATTTAGGAAGCCGAAAATTTTGCAAGTATTGCTATTTTCAATTATACCATATTTTAGGGAGTATTTTCCCTACCTACAGGCTCTGCGTTGGTTGCGGTTTGAGAGGGTAAAATTGGCAATTTTGGTTTTTTGTGCAAGTTGGGAAATCCCGGCTCGATTGATTGATTTACCCCATTTGTGTTGATATTTACTTGCTCTGAAAGGGGAGCTAATGTTTGAGATACTGCAACTTGTTGTCGCAATTGTTCGGTGGAACCCAACAAGCCTCCTAATCCGTTGAATAACCTGCGAATGTTGTTGCGGAAAGCCGGATCTCCTGTAATTTCGTCTACGTCGGAAGTGATTTTCTGCACGTTCTGCAATGTAGCCCGTGCGGAATCTAAAGTTTGCTGCAATAATAGCAAGTTGGTGGGATGGTTTATGTTGGTGGATAAATCTCGCAAATTAGCAGAAGCTTCGGCCGCATTGGCTGATAAAACTTCTAAATTATTCAGTATTTGTCCTTGGTTGATTCGATTAATTGTCGGACTTAAACTGCTGACAGTTACACGAAGTTCTTGACTGGCTTGATTGATATTATTCAGAGTTGAGACTAAACTGGATCGGTTGGTTGCTACTAAGGAATTGAGTTGGTTGGCTGTTAAAGTAATTTGATTGGCTGCTTGAGTCACTGAGTTAGCGGAAGCGATCGCAGCGGCAGTTACTTCTTTTGTGGAATTGTCGGCCGTTGCTGTAACTTTTCTAATATCGGTTGAAACTGCTGACAATTCTCCTTGAGCTGATTTATTTAAACTGACTATTTCCCCTCTCAGGGATTGACTTAAAATTCCCACTTCTCCTTTTAAGGATTGATTTAAACTTCCTAACTCGCCTTTTACCGATTGATTTAAGTTGCTAAATTCTTCTTTTACTGATTGACTCAAACTGGTGATTTCTCCTGTCGCCGTTTTGGTTAAAACAGATAAGTCTTGAGTGAGTTTAGCCGCCGATTTAGCCGTGTTTGCTGTGTTGACAGAAAGGGATTTAATATTGTTGAATAGGGCGGGGTCTGTGTACAAGTTAGCTAGGCGGACTGTGGAGCGAATTAGTTCGTCGAGACTTACTCCAGCTTGGCCTTTCAATCGGGAATTTTTGCAGATAATCTCAGGGGGACAGTCGGCACTAAAAGGATTGGCGGTAAGTAAAGATTCTGGTAGAATTGAATTGGGCGTAATGTCGATCGATGCTTCTCCAATTAAACCGGATTTATTCGCTTCGATCGCCACATCGCGGGGAATTACTAAGCTACCAGGGGAAATTTCCAGGGTCACGTCTACCCCGTTGGGGCTGGCTTTGATGGCAGTAATTTTACCGACTGCAACCCCGCGATACCTGACGGTTGTGCCGATTTGCATCCCTTGGGCGCTGGCAAATTCTACGGCAAATTTGTAGTTGCGGTTGCCTAGCTGCACGCCATTCAGCCAGAGGACTAAGCCTCCAAATAAGCCGATTCCTACTAAAATTAAAAACCCGACAGAACCTTCTCTTACAGTTCGCGATCGCATATTTTCTCCTTTTATCCAATCACTTGAATCGGCCCATTAACACTGCCGCTGAAAAATTGTTGAATTAATAAATTATCTGTCGATGCAATATCGCTGACAGTTCCCTCCCACTGCACCTTTCCTTGATAGAGAAATACGATGCGATCGGCTGTGCGGCGGATGGTGCTATCTTGGTGAGTGACGATCGCATAAGTGCTGCAAACACTTTTCGCGGCTTGCAAATCACGGATTAAATCTTCAATTACTGTGCTAGCGATCGGATCTAAACCCGCTGTCGGTTCGTCGTACAGTAAAACCTCTGGATTATCCCTAGCATGATCGGGATTCGCCATAATTGCGCGGGCAAAACTGACGCGCTTCCGCATTCCCCCAGACAACTGGGCGGGATAGCGATCGCCAATTTTCGGCAAACCCACCATCTCCAACTTTTCCTCCACCAATTCTCGAATCCGGCGGCGCGGCAGCTTAGAATGCTGGTACAGTAAAAAACCAACATTCTCCTCCACCGTCAGCGAATCAAACAAAGCCGCTTGCTGAAACACCATCCCAATCCCGATCGGATCTACCACGTCGTCCACCCATCCAACCCTGCGTTGTCCCTGAACGAAAACCTGACCAGCATCCGGGGCCAGCAAACCCGCAATGATCCGCAAAATCGTAGATTTCCCCGTCCCGGAAGGGCCAATAATTGCCAAGGCCTCTCCCCGATCGATCCTCAAATC
>DMYK01000208.1:16398-18882 GCA_003483675.1 Microcoleaceae cyanobacterium UBA11344 | reverse complement strand
CAATTACCAAGGCGAACCAATCATCGTAAAAGCCGCCCAATAATAAGGATGCGACAAATTTTTGTCTCCCTTGGCTGCCAATTCCGCAGGCAAAGGTAGAGCCTGATTATTGCCCGATCGCACCAAATAACCATCCTCCAAGCGCACTTCCCCCCGCAACATCGACAACTGCGCCTGCCGCAAAGCCTCAGCCTTAATCGGTGCCGTGCGTAACTGCTGGTAAAACTCCGTCATCAGCCCCAAAGTACCAGCATCGCTGACATACCACAAACTCGCCAAAGCCGACTTTACCCCCGCGTTTACCGCCAACCCCGCAAACCCCAACTCAGCCTGTTCATCCCCTACCGCCGTAGTGCAAGCACTCAATACTAACAACTCCACCTGCGGATTCGATAACTTCAACTCACCCAACTGATTCAACCGCAACTTAGTATTCCAAAACTGAATGTAAGAATTTTCTGCACCCCCAGGCTGAAAATCACTGTGAGTAGCTAAATGAATAATTTTGTATTCTTGCTTGCGCTTATCCCTTAAATTTTCCAGAGTAAAACTCTCGTTAAGAAAAGACAAACCAGGCCAAATCTTACCCACAATTGTTGATATTTCCAGTGGTACAGCCGGCAAAGGATTTTGAGCGTATTGTTCGGGAAATCTCGACGCACCCATCGCTAAAACTTGAGCATCCTTGACATCCGCATAGCGAGTATCAGTTAAACTCAAACTGGGAATCAGCCCCAAACTGTATTTTTCTACCAAAAACTGCTTGCCGTCGTAAAGAGCAGCCAAAGGCAAAGTTCGCAAACCTGCATCCATCGAAAACACCAACGTGTCAATGTTGTGACGCTCCAATTCCGGTTGCAGTGGTGCAATTAGCCACTGGTAAAGTTGCTCGGCTGGTTCCTTGTAGTCAGCAGCATTTAATCTCCTGGGAGTTCGCACAGCATTAGTAAACTCTTTAGCAACTTGTAGCACTGTTTCGCGACTGGCTGGCACGCTTTTGAAAATATTTTTGCCGTCAGGTAACAGCAGCACTAATTCTAAATGGTTGGCTTTCGCCCACACGTAAACGATCGCCGGTTTAACCCCAGTCAAGCGATTGACGCTGCTGAGGGTATCTCGGATGCTTTGCGGCGTCACCGATTTTTCAGGAAGATTACTGCTGCCAAAGTAACGTTCAAATTCTCTGCCCTGAATTTGCTCCCTTTTCTGCACTGCATCGATCGGATTTATTTGGGCGATTGAGTTCGATCGAGAAATCTCTGGAACTCTGGGATTCTCAAACGTTGTCGCACTCCCTGGCTTCTGTGTAGTTGCTCCTGTCTGCCCGTTGACCGGGGCCTGTGTTGTGCCCTGGTCTGTTGACACCCACGGCGACACTTGTTCCGAAGACGATGCCGCGGCCGCCGGAGGATTCGCAACCGTGCCCAGAGGCGCAGCAGGAGCCTCTGGCGAGACATTTGTGGTGTTGTTATTTGCAGGATTTTCGCTCGCGATCGGACTTGTCACAGAAACCAATTCTTGAGAATTGCCTGTGGTTTTCAGTTGCACAGTTGTCCTAGGCGCGGGACTCGGTGCGATCGCGAGTGGGCTGCTAGCAGTTGTGCCCGTGGCAGTGTTTGGCTGAGAATCGGCCGTCGCCAAAGGAGTCAGAGTGCAGGTTCCCGACTTGCAAGTGCTTTGTGTCAGCGTCTGTGAGCCCGATCGCACTTCCCCGTCTGTAGAAATGCTCACGGTGGCGCTCTCGGCAACTTGGTTCTCGGTTCGGGTAGCCCGAAACACTCCCCCAGCGGTTACTTCAACATCACCGCCGGTATTGCCGCGAGCTTTGATCGAAGTAACTTCAACATCTTTCTGCCCAGTAATCGTACTCGAACCGGCATTTCCCGACTGAGAACTAGAGTTAATCACCCCTGTAGCGATCGAACCCGGTGCTGTAATCGAGATATCTCCCCCACTTTTGGCACCGAAAGCATCGACGTTGCCGGATGTTACGGCACCGGCGCTACGGATGTTGATATCCCCCGCCGCCCCGTTTGGCGATCGAGACGAAACCGTTCCAGTCGTCACATTTCCCTGATTGCTAGTGATGTTAATGCCTGCATTCGAGGTAACGTCGCCGACGCTGACAGTACCGCCTAGCAGAGTAATCGAAGCGTTATCAATTCCTGCGATCGCACCGGTTCCCTGAATCGCACCCGTTCCCAATGGCGATCGAATCACGATCGGGTCTTGAAATGTCACTGCTGCGGGGGTTGTCGTTGTCGTTGTCGTTGTCGTTGGGGGAGCAATCGAGACCAGCCCGCTACCGTCTGCACGCCCGATCGCGATCGAAACAAACCCATTCCGCAAAGTCCCCAATTCAGCAGCAGTCAGATTCAAAGCCTCAGTATCTGCCGAACCACCAAGAGTAATATTCTGGCGCGCTTCCGCCGGTTGCAGCACCAAATTGCCGTTGCTTCCTACGGAATTTTTGTCACCGGTCAA
>DMYK01000208.1:0-16373 GCA_003483675.1 Microcoleaceae cyanobacterium UBA11344 | reverse complement strand
AGCTTCGATCGCCCCCACACTGACCCCGTTTCTGCCCGTCAGCGTCACATTCCCCGCGCGATCGCCCCTAGTGTCGATCGAGACTACTGTCACCTTACCCTCAGCGGTAACGCTAACATCTCCTGCCGTCTGCTTCACCTTGGCAGCATCGACTGCATCCGGCACAACAGTTACAGTTCCCGTTTGTAGCTGACCGGTGGTCACATTGCCCGTTTTGCTAGCGAGGCTAATTTCCTGACCGTTAGTAGAAATATTACCAGTTCTGATATTGCCATCAGCTTTGAGAGTAATTGACCCATTGTCTGCCCCTCTCAGCCGACTCGTGGTAGTGATCGTTCCCGACGCTGCCGGCGATTGAATAATTAGCGGGTCATAAAAAGTAAAATCATTTGCCACCAGAATCGAACCGCTACCGTCGCTGCTGCCGATCGTAATTCCACTAAACCCATTTTGCAGAGTCGAGAGGTCAATTGCCGTCAGATTCAAAAAAGTATTTGTGCCCACATCTCCCGTACCGCCGATCACAATATTTTGACCGGTATTCCAAGGTTGCAACACCAAAAAGCCAGTACCGCTGACTGAATTCGCACCACCAGTCAAATCTATTTCATTACCAGTCAAAGTAATATTTCCCGAACCCGCTGCAATTCCCCTAACCGTCAGAATCTTCTCCGCCGTCAAACTCACATTTGCCGCGCCTTCGGAGCCACTGGCATCAATTTTTTCGGCTGTTACATTCACCCCTTCCAGCCAAATATTGCCACTGCTGTCGGTGCGAGTATTTAATGCAGAAATATTGCCCGCAACTGTCGCTCCCTGACTGGTTAAACTAATATTTCCACCGTTACTTGACAAATTACCCGCAGTAATTTGGTTGCCCGAAATTGCGATCGAGCCACCAGCCGTGCTAATTCTATCTTGAGGATTCATCGAAAACGCGCCAGCACCGTTGCGATCGGCATCTGCCTTAAAAGCAATAGAACCTGTAGTAGCTTGAAAGCTCAACTGATGGTCAGCCAAATCAGCAATTGTAATATCATTTAGCGCTGACAAAACCACATTTGCCGTCGCCGACATACCTTCCAAAGCCCTCGCCGAAATTGTCAGCGAAGCCTCAGAAGTATTTGGCAGTACCTGTGAAGTTGCTGTTGCCAAAATATTGTTGTTAGCAATAATTGCCGCATCGTCGGCACTTTCTGCGGAATCTGTAATTAAAATATTCTCTGGATCTAACAGCAAAGTCCCCAAACCATTTGTCCCAGTTGTATCGACAGTACCGTTAAAAACCAATCTTTGAAGACCCGAAACTTCCACAAACCCGCCAACACCACCGCTACCGGGCGTTGTCGAGACACCCTGAGCACTGATGCTACCCAAAAATGCTGTCGTATTGTCGGCCCAAACCACAACATTGCCGCCGTTACCGGCTTGAGTGGCATTTGCTGGCGATCGAACTTTTGCCATCCACGTAAGTCATAGTCGCATTCGGCACCGTCCCCGCGCCTCGGTAATCTCCCCCGATCCGCACCGTTCCGCCGCCGTCAGCTCCCGAAGCGTTGATCTTCGCTCCGAACAGCCCTACCCTGTCACCCAAGACATTCACCGTTCCTCCGGTGCCATTGGGGGCAGACACGTCCGCAGCACCGGATACAATGGCAGTTCCAGCCACAGCCGCCACGGTTTCTCCTCCCGTCAGTACCACTTGACCTTGAGCGTTCACAATTATACCTGTAGCGTGTTCAGTGCCCCGGACCGGAGAGCAACCGAGGTAAAGCTCAGGGGAGAGAAGGGGAGAGTTCCAGAACCCGACATTCCCGGAGACGGAGAAACTTCTAAACTCAGCAAAAGTCCGTTTTGACTCAGCCGCACCAGATTTTCCCCCGGTACAGCAGCCACAGTAATTTGACCGCCTCGGGGCTGAAAGTTCTCCCGTACTGATCACCGTGCCGCCAAGCAAAGTTAAATTTTGCCCATTACCAACAGCCAACTTACCGGCATTGACAATACTCCCCGACTGTGCGGGAAAAGCAAAAGCATTAGGCGTTCCGACTAAGACCGCGTAATCATTAACCCCAGTGCCGTTAAACCATCGGTTGTCAAAACCGATACCACTAGCCGTGGTAGCAAAAAAAGACCCGGACACATCCAGTCGGGCATTATTTCCGAAAATAATCCCAGCAGGGTTCATCAGGAATAGATTAGAATTGCCGCCACTAACTTTAATTAGACCGTTAATTAATGAAGCGTCGCCCCCGACAACGCGACCGAGGATATTTTGAATCGCTGGGTTTGAGATAAAATTGGCCGTTTCGCCGGAATTGAGGCCAAACCGAGTAAAACTGTGGAATAGATTTGCTCCATCCCTTGAGGGAGTGCCGCCTGTAATGTCGTAGCGAGTTGGCGGTCCTGTGCGGGGCCCTGGGGTGATGGCGGTACCGGTGCCGTCTGGGGCTGCAATAATAGGCCCGGCCGCAGCAATTTGAGATTGGGGATAAATTGCCAAAATCACCCATCCGATGCTGTTTTCTTTGAGGAAAAGCAGGTTGGGGGAAAAATCTAAGATCCACAATCCGGCAATGGGAATTGCTGCCAGAATTGACCGCACAGCACGTTGAGCATTCATAAGGTTTGCCTGAGTCTAGCCTTAATTCGAGTTGAGAATTGAGATTTTAGGTAAAACAGAGCAGATAGCACCCTCATCCTGACTATTTCTAACCTAGCTCGCGGATCGCCAAATCTCAAATTTTAAGTCGAATTTTGAGTGTGTCACCAACATAGCAAAAACTGCTGATAAGTGTCGAAACACAGAAAGTCAAAACAGAGAAAATTATGAGCGATCGAATTGTGCGGATTATCGGTTTGACTGGGGGCATCGCTACCGGTAAAACCGCTATATCTAATTATCTGGCCGATACTTATGGATGGACGATTTTAGATGCCGATATTTACGCCCGCGAAGCTGTACACCCTGGTTCGTCAATACTGAATTCTATTGTAGAACACTACGGCCCTAGTATTTTGCTTTCCGACGGCAATTTAAATCGGCCGGAGTTGGGAAATATTATTTTTTGTAACCCAGCCGAACGGCAGTGGCTAGAACAACAGATTCATCCTTATGTCCGCCGCCGCTTAATTGAGGCAACTCAAAGCTACATTTCTCGATCGAGTCTGGTATCCACAAGCACATTGACTGTGGTTTTGGTAGTGCCGCTGCTGTTTGAAGCTAACATGACTGATTTGTGTACAGAAATTTGGGTTGTTTACTGTGAGCCCTCTGTGCAGTTAGAACGGCTTATGCAGCGAGATGGCTTGAGTTGCGATCGAGCTTTGGCCTGTATTCAAACTCAGTTGCCGCTAGCTCAAAAGTGTCAAAAAGCTGATGTTGTTTTAGATAATTCGTCAACTCTCGACTCACTGTTTATGCAGGTAAATGCGATCGTCAGCCGATTTGAGATTTGAGATTACTCCCACCTGAGTCTGCGAAGGAATAAATCCGTTCCCAGGTTTAATTTAGCACCATATCAATAAATTATGAAGGTAATCTGAAGCATTTAAAAAAATTACAATTTAGGCTTTTACTTCGTGTTTTTTGGCGGTTGTTATATATAGCAACCGTCCAGGCAGTTAGGATGTTTTAAATTGTTGAAAGCATTGATTTTATTGCTGATTCCTGATTCCTGATTCCTTCAACATCCGGCTCTAAGTGAACTCGCAACCAATATGAGGGGTATCACCCCCTATTTAGGGAAATCAAAAAAGTTGCAATTTTGCCAAAATTGCATTTTTTTACCCTGATAACAGAGTACAGGCTGCGTATCAAGAAGTGGAAACTACAAACACCGAACTGTATGATGCGCGTTTACTCTTCTATCCTGATGCCAAGCCTGTTATTGAGCAGCACCGCAGTTAACGCTCAAAGCTTTGAAACTCGATCGACCTTTTTCTCTCAATCCAAATCTGTTCCCGAATTCTTAACAGCTCAAGATGACAATTCGACTTCTTCAGATAACGATCAAGATTCTGAGCCAGAACGAGGAAGCGGAAGATAAAGCCAAAAAACGGATATTTTTGCCAAAAAGAAGCGAAAAATACAGAATTATTATTCTTGTGATTTTTCCTTCTTTTTTTTGCGGCCACTCAGGAATTCAGCATTTATCAAAATAAAAATTATTAGTTCCGAATCTGCCCAAAAAAAGTCCGTATCGGGTAGCAGAAACTTTGACCTAAAATTCCACCATGTATACTCTGATGCAATTTGTATTAAGTAGTCGGACATAAATAAACGTAACCATGTCATTGTTCGCTGTGCGTCGCAATTCGCTTGCGGTTTGAGATTGCTTCGTTCCCCGCAATGACATGACATTGTTTATTTTTGTCCAGCTACTTATTAAGCACACTCTTGGCTAGCGCCATAGCTTTTCCTCAACAACCAGAGAATAGTTCAATCTCGGCAAATCAGTTCGCTACATCTCAAAAACTGTTATTAGCTCAAGATAGTGATAGCAAATCAGAAGGCTGTAGCTCCTCCCCGACTCCAGGGTGCTCTCGTCGCGATCGCATTACTGATATTTGACACTCCCCGCCCTATAAGGACGGGGATTCTTGTTTCACAGGGATTCCAGCGAATTTACCCTCAGCCAAGCATCTAAGTAGGAGCAATTAAACGCCGTTATGTAAATTATTGTAAATTCTGCCAAATTGGCAACATATTCTGTTTGCACGGGTTTTTAATGATTTTAGATAGCCAGATTTATTTGTGTCTACCTACTTATTGCCTTTAATACTTTCTACTTTTCTAGATAACTAAATCTTGTCTAGATAGCTAAATCCTTTTGCCTTCTACCATATACGTAATTTAATTTACGTATAAACTTTACTTATTTTTCCAGGTGGTATAAT
The DNA here is from genome assembly GCA_003483675.1 of Microcoleaceae cyanobacterium UBA11344. Lineage (GTDB taxonomy): Bacteria > Cyanobacteriota > Cyanobacteriia > Cyanobacteriales > Microcoleaceae > Microcoleus. Next base: position 11,474 of record DMYK01000208.1, on the reverse strand, counting down.
ATGACACTGATAACCAAGGATCTTAATAGTGCTCTCACTCCTCTCCAACTCGCTCAATTTATGATTGGGGACGCGGGCGAAGTCGTTCCTAATAGTGTAACATTTACGGGTGATAATCAGGCGGCTGGGAGTTTTGGCGGCGGAAAATCAGAAGGACTCAATGTCGAAGCAGGTGTTATCTTCAGCACCGGAAAGATTGCCGATGCTAAGGGCCCCAATAATTCAGATAGTACAAGCACAGCTTTGGGTAAAGCGGGCGATGCGGATCTAAACAAGCTGATTGCTCCAAATACTACTAATGATGCTGCCGTCTTGGAGTTTGATTTTATACCTAAGCAGAACCAGTTTGCTTTAGAATACGTCTTTGCTTCTGAGGAGTACAACGAATTCGTAAACTCTTCTTATAACGATGTATTTGGTTTTTTCCTGAATGGGGTAAATACTCCTCTGATTCCAGGGACAACACAACCTGTTTCTGTCAATACTATCAATAAAACCAAAAACTCAGCGTTTTACTGTAACAACGAGCGTACTGACGGCATTCCAACACCTTATAAAACAGCATTTGATGGTTTTACAAAAGTGTTAACCGCTCAAGGAACAGCGATGCCAAATGTCCCGAATCATTTAAAGTTAGCGATCGCAGACACTAAAGATTCCGCCTTAGACTCAGCGATTTTCATCCGCGCTCTTCCCATCTTCAACTTCTCCAAACCCACCTATCAAGTCAAGGAAGATGGAACAGTTGTGGGAGCAACAATCACCATCAACCGCAGTGGCATTACTAGCGGGAATTCTCACGTAGACGTGAGCTTCAGCAATGGTAGCGCCACAGGCGGGGCTACCGTGGGATTAGGAGTTGATTTCGTTTCCACCACCCAAACTGTCAACTTTGCCTCCAATCAAACCACTGCTACTATTAGCGTTCCTATCAACAATGACAGCTTGGTTGAACCCACAGAAAACCTTACTCTCTCCTTAGCTAATCCTCAAGACGGCATAATTGGTATTAAGCAGAAAACTGCTACTTTGGAGATTCTCGAAGACAACGACACCGCAGGCATCATAATCAAGTCAACAGGGGGCGCGGATGTAGCAGAAGGCGGTACTTCAGACACGTATACAGTCGTACTCAAAAGCCAGCCTAGTGACCTTGCGATCGTCACTGTTGACCCTGATACCCAGACAGACTTGGGAGCCGATGCTGGAACTCCCATCACCCTGAACTTTACCCCCAACAACTGGAATGTCCCGCAAACCGTTACGATCAAGGCAGTGGACGATCAGGTAGCGGAGAAAGATTCTCCTCACACTAGCGCGATCACGCACAAAGCCACCAGTGTAGATCCCAATTACGAGGGTGCTGCTGTGCCAATTACCATCGATGGTACTGCCACTGCTACCCTCACCGCGAACATTACCGACAACGACACGCCGAGCGTAAAAATTACCGAAACTGGCGGTAGTACCAAAATTAGTGAAGGTGGCCCCTCGGATATCTACACAGTGGAACTCACCAGCAAACCGACTGCTGATGTCACCACCACTCTCACACCAGATGCCCAGAGTGACTTGGGGGCTGGTGCTAGAACTCCCATCACCCTCACATTTACCCCCGCCAACTGGAATGCGGCTCAAACGGTGACTGTCCAAGCAGTGGATGATGCTTTAGTAGAGGCAAACCCTCACACGGGCCAGATTACACACAGTGCCAGCAGTACAGACGCTAAATACAACCTAATTTCGATTCCTGCCGTCACCGCCCAAATTACCGACAACGACAGTGCAGGTGTCACCGTTACACCAGTCAACACTAATGCCACAGAAGGCAGTGAAACGGGTAGTTACAAGCTAGTTTTGACTGGCAAACCGACAGCGCCCGTTACAGTGAACTTCAACACGGGTACCCAAATTGACTCAATTTCCACATTTACCTTCACCACAGATAACTGGAATATCCCGCAAGTTGCTACAGTCAAAGCGACAGATGACACTATGGTGGAAGGGTTGCACACCGCGACAATTCTCCACAGTGTCGCCCCTGGAAGTGCTGCGGAATATCAGTCTGTCGCGATCGCCCCCGTTAGCGTCAGCATCACCGACAACGACAAAGTTACCATCCCGGCTGGCGTAACGATTACGCCCAGTAATACTTCAGCCGTTGAAGGTGGCGCAACAGGCAGTTACAAAGTAGCTCTTAACAGCCAACCGGCAGCACCCGTTACCGTCAGTTTTGCCACAGATAGCCAGCTCGACTCAATTTCCTCCTTCACCTTCAGCGCCGATAACTGGAATGTGGCACAAACCGCCACCGTCAAAGCAGTAGACGATGATGTCATCGAAGGAATACACTTCAGCGCGATCGCACCCAATGCTACCAGCACCGATCTCGCTTATAACGGCATTGGCATCTCCAAAGTAGATGTTTTGATTGTTGACAACGACGCGCCCGGTATAGCCGTCAGCCCCAGCAATACCGATGCCACAGAAGGCGGCGCAACGAGCAGCTACAACGTTGTACTCACAAAAGCGCCGACAGCGCCAGTTACAGTGAACTTCAACGCAGGCAGCCAAATAGACGCGATCGCGCCCATCACCTTCAGTCCCGATAACTGGAACGTAGCACAAGTTGCTACAGTCAAAGCGACAGATGACACTATGGTGGAAGGGTTGCACACCGCGACAATTCTCCACAGTGTCGCCCCTGGAAGTGCTGCGGAATATCAGTCTGTCGCGATCGCCCCCGTTAGCGTCAGCATCACCGACAACGACAAAGTTACCATCCCGGCTGGCGTAACGATTACTCAAATTGGGGGCAGCACCATTGTTTCAGAAAGCGGTAACACCGATACCTATCAAGTGGTGCTCAACAGCCAGCCGAACACTGGTGTCAACATCAGCTTGATCACAGATAGTCAAATTAAGGCGATCGCACCACTGACTTTTACCAGCGACAATTGGAATCAGGTGCAAACCGTCACCGTCAGTGCAGTGGATGACACCATAGTGGAGGGAAGCCACCTCAGCACCATTACCCCCGTTTCTAGCAGCACGGATCTTGCTTACAACGGGATTGGCATTTCCCAAGTCGATGTCTTGATTCTTGATAATGAAAGTTCCCCAACGCCCATTATCAATTTTTCGCCAGTAATTGACATTCCGCCAACACCAACACCCATTATCAATTTTTCGCCAGTAATCGACATTCCGCCAACACCAACACCAGCATCAACGCCAGCATCAGAACCAGCATCAACACCAACATCAACACCAACACCAGAACCAGCATCAGAACCAGCATCAACGCCAGCATCAACACCAACATCAACATCAACACCAGAACCAACGTCAACATCAACGTCAACATCAACACCAACGTCAACATCAACACCAACATTAACACCAACGTCACCGTCGCTAATTCAAGATCCAGACTGCTTTTGTACGCAAATTACCTTGCCCAGTATTGGCTCAATTCCGGGTGCCAATCCACTTCAGAACAACCCGTTGGCGAAGCCCGCCCTAGGCATCGCGGGTACCGCTGAAAATGACTTCCTCCTCGGAACTAATGATGATGACGAGATCAATGGTTTAGATGGAAATGATGTCGTTTTTGGTTTGGCAGGTAATGACAACCTATTTGGCGGCATAATCAGCAATGTTCCAGTTGATTTCCTCCTCGATCGCGACCTGCTATTTGGCAACGAGGGTAATGACCGAATCTACGGTCAAGTAGGCAACGATACTGTGTACGGTGGTAAAGGCGGTGATGCTATTTTCGGCGGCAAAGGCAATGACTTGTGCTGGGGCGAGCGAGGCAATGACAGCATTGTAGGCGGACAAGGAGACGACTGTCTTTACGGCGGCAGTAGCAGCCCATCTGACCTAGCTCCCACAGGAAACGACCTGTTATTTGGCTCCCAGGGCAATGACTTGCTCTACGGTCAAGATGGCCAAAACACCCTTTCTGGGGGTCAAGGTGATGATACCGCACACGGTGGCAAGGACAATGATCTAGTTTTAGGCGATTTGGGCAACGACTTGCTCTACGGCGACCAAGGTACGGATACTATCTGTGGCGGTGATGGGGAAGATACAATATTTGGGGACATTGGCAGCCCCATTCCTGCGGGTGCGGTTGCTGGTCAAGACCTTATTTGCGGTGGTAATGGTAATGATTTGGTGTTCGGCAATGAGGGGAACGATACCATCAACGGCCATGCTGGCAATGATAGCATTTTTGGAGGCAAAGACGATGACAGCCTGATGGGAGGTGCTGGCGATGATTGGCTTACAGGCAATGAGGGTAACGATTTCCTGCTGGGGGGATCTGGTAGCGATCGCTTTGTCTTGAGCCCAGGACAAGGAAGCGATCGCATCGAGGATTTCCAAAAAGGGGAAGATTTACTGAGATTAACGGATGGCTTGACCTTTGCTCAACTGAGCATTACCCAAAGTGAAAGCGGACTTAACGCCTCCGTCGCCACTGAAATTAGAATTGCCAATACTGGTGAACTCCTTGCTATCTTGAATGGAGTACAATCCGGGGCGATCGCACAGTGGGATTTTGATTTTGCTCTAGTTTAGCTAATGGCTAATGGCTATAGCGGTTCTTGGTCAGGTGAGGTACATCCTTGAAGCTAAAAAGCTTGACAATCAAGGGATTCAGTGTACCTCACTAGGGTAAGAAATGCTATAAGCCTTTCAGGGGCGGGCGATAAGAACCCACCCCACAAGAAANNGGCATCTTGCCTGTTCATAAAAAGCGATATAAGTCTTTCAGTGACGGGCGATAAGAACCCACCCCACAAGAAATTTTATCTGCTGTGGAACAGGCATCTTGCCTGTTCATAAAAAGCGATATAAGTCTTTCAGGGGCGGGCTATAAGAACCCACCCCACAAGAAANNGGCATCTTGCCTGTTCATAAAAATGTTGCAAGATGTCCGATCGACAGTCCTTAAATAAGTTGTTTGTAGTCAGGACTTCAGTCCTGATTCAATCATAGGACTTACGCACTCGTGACGAAAAATAAGCCTTTGCGATGACTTCGCGATCCTCGTAATGACATAAAACTGTAGTCCGTGCGTAATTCCTGCAATCAGTAAAAAACTGAAATCCTGATTACCAAATATTGTACGCAAGTCTCAAACTTCAATCCGATTCAGCCTCGCCACCAACAACTACATTGCGAATCCGCAAACTAGGGCCGCCGCAGCCCACAGGTAAACCACTTTGTCCACCCTTGCCGCAGCCGCCGGATTCATCCCAATGAAAATCGTCGCCGATCGCCTCAATATCGGCTAAAGTGCTGAAAACATTACCCGAAAGAGTAACATCCCGCACCGGTTCGGCCAATTTGCCATTGCAAATCATCCAAGCTTCGCCAGCACTGAAAGTAAACATTTCGCCGTTAGTCATGCCGCCCTGCCAATTGCGCGCATAAACTCCTTCTTCGATGCCAGAAAATAAATCAGCCACCGGTGTTGTACCCCGTTCGATCCAAGTATTAGTCATGCGGACGATCGGCGGATAATGATAATTCAAACAGCGAGCATTCCCAGTAGGCACTTCTCCCAATTTCCCAGCAGTCTCGCGGGAGTGCAGCCGCCCGACTAAAGCACCATCCTTAATTAACTGAGTAGTAGTAGCCGGAGTGCCTTCATCGTCGTAGAAATAACTGCCGCGGTGTCCCTCTGGTGCCGCACCGTCGAAAATTTGCAACTCTTTGGGGCCGAACTGGCGGCCGAGGGTCATAACTTCCAAGATGTCGGGATTTTCGTAGGCCATGTCGGCTTCCGAGAGGTGTCCGAAGGCTTCGTGGACGAATAATCCGCTGAGAATTGGGTCAATGACGACGGTGTAACTGTTGCCTTGGACGGGGGGTAAGGCTAGGGAGTCTACGGCTCTCTGGGCGGCGCTGCGAACTTGAAGATCAAGCTCGGTTAAGTCTTCGTATGCTTTGCGGGAACCGGTGGTTTCGCGTCCGGTTTGTACGGTTTCCCCGCTGCGGGCTGTGGCGGCAAAGCGCATTTCCATGTCTACCCAACCTTGAGAGAGCATTGTGCCTTCGGAGGTGGCGAGGATGATGCGCTGGGTGCTGTCGCCGTAGCGGACGGAGACGGTGGCGATGCAGGGGTCTATGCTGCGGAGAATGGCCGCGTAGCGATCGCACAATTGCTTTTTTTCTATCAGGGGAACCAGACGGGGGTCTGTTCCTGTCAGCGGCAGGAAACAAACGTCCTGTACGGGTGTCACAGGCGCGAGAATCGTTTCTGACTCGCCGATTAGTTTGGCGGCGGCGATGGCTTCTTCAATTCTTTCGGCGAGGGTGGAAAGTCGGTTAAAACTGGCAAAGCCCCAGCCGCCTTTGTGACAAGCTCGAACTTGGCCACCGATTGAGACTCCTTCGCTGAGGGTTTCAATTTTTTCGCCCCGCAGCAGGATGTCGGTGCCTTCGGCTTCTTCGAGTCGAATTGCTAGATAATCTACCTGGTTGCGGTAGCGTGCCATTAAGTCAGACAGCAGATTTTTGGAGTCGGCGATCGAGGTGGGCATGGGGAAAGCAGGGTGTTTAACTGCATCCATTTTGCACTTTTTCCAGGGCGATCGGTCTAGTTGATGAAAAATATCGGCCCAAGCGCGGAGATTGCGGCTTGTTTGGTACGGTTTGCCAATATCGCGAATTGACAAAGGTGGATATGCTGTGAGTCAGGAGGAGGGCGCAAGAATTCAGCGGGTTTTTTTAATCCTTTTGATGCCTAAATCCTAACTCCTAAAGTTTCATATTAACAATAAATACTTCATCCTTCATGCATCAGAATCTGGCTTTATATAGCAACCTAAATAAGTAATTAAAACCTCCTTAATTGCTGAAAGTATTAATTTTCTTCCTTCTTCCTTCTTCCTTCTTCCTTCTTCCTTCTATCCGTTACATCCGTTACGTCCGTTACATCCGTTACATAATCCGTTGCCGAACTTCCTTACTTATATAACTGTGAATACTTACTTTTTACCGACAATAAGCGAGATTTTAGCCTCCGAAGGCCGAGAAAATGACCTCAGTCCCTTTGATGGGAGGTTAGCAGGAGAAAATAGTCGTCATCGGTGTCCAGGGAGCCGTGGGGCTTTCCGGCTGAAAGCGGAACAGGAATGGTACGGGGCGATCGCAACTTTAAATCAAATGCTCGATCGGCAAAAACGAGGACAAAAAACAGATTCCTTAGTATGTCAGGGATTGGTGTTGTCGGGTCCATCTTCCGTTTTAACTGACCCCGCTTTAGCTTCCGGCTTTGCCAATTGGATTTTTACCAGTATTCCAGACGATGCAGCTTTGTGGTCTTTTCGGGCCAGACAAAGTTTAGCTTTACTCCCAGCAGCGGCCAATGTGCAAATATCAGCGCCTGCTGCTGCGCCAGCGTTAGCTTTGGCGATGGGCGATCCTTTAGCCAACGAGCAGTTTTGTTTGGTTTTAACGGCTAGTTTTAGCCTGGTGATGGTTTTAGGCGAAAATGCTGTCGGCCTTCCCGCTTTTCTATTTTCTTTCGATCCGCAAGTAGTCGCTTCATCTTGGGCGGTTTTGTGGCGCAGGGTGACTGACAGCGAAGGTTTGCTGACCAATTCTGACGGCGGTATAAATCTGGCTGTTAGTCAATTAACTAATAATTCTACTAAATTAGATGCACTTTTCCAGCAGTTTTCGCCGGTCGAGCCAAATTATAAAATAGTCACGCAGTTCAGCCGCTTGTTGTTGAATAATTTGCCGGTTTGGAAAGAGGAAACAGGCAGATTCAAGGATGAAAGAGTTGATGATAGTTTGAGGGGGAGGCATGAAAAGTTATCGGCTCAGGAAATCAATTGTAAATCTCATATTCCTCACGCTACTAAAGAGGTGGAATTGTTGCAGGCGATCGCCCACGAAGTCCGTACTCCTTTGGCTACTATCCGCACTCTGACTCGACTGCTGCTGAAACGCCCGAAACTCGATGCGGTGGTCATCAAGCGTTTGGAAATGATTGATGCTGAATGTACCGCTCAGATCGATCGCTTCGGCTTAATTTTCCGGGCCGTAGAAATGGAAATGTCCCAAGCGAAAAATTCCTCTGTACAGCTAACAGCAATGTCTCTCGGTGAAGTGCTGCTTCATAGCATTCCGCGCTGGCAAAAACAGGCCTGTCAGCGGAATCATACTTTGGAAGTAATTGTCCCGAAAAAGTTGCCGGCGGTGGTCAGCGATCCGACTATGTTAGATCAGGTTTTAACTGGTTTGATTGAGAATTTTACTCGAACTTTGCCGGCGGGGAGTCACATTAAAGTGGGGGTGACTTTGGCGGGCGATCAGTTAAAGTTGCAGTTGGAATCGGAACTATCTGAAGGTAATGGCAAATCGACTTTCGCAGCTAATACTAATACTCCTTTGCGATCGATCGGGCCTTTATTGATGGTGCAACCGGAGACAGGAAGTTTGAGTTTAAGTTTGAGCGTGACTAAGAATTTATTTCGGGCCGCTGGGGGAAAGTTGGTGATTCGTCAGCGGCCTGAAAAGGGTGAGGTGATGACGGTGTTTTTGCCCCTTCAGTAGTTATTAGGTTCCGGGGCGGTTTTACCAACCATAACAGCCCAAAATCAACAATCTCATAAACCCGCCCTGGGCCGGGGGGTTCTTCTTCGCAACAGACAGGTAAATATAGACTTTGAAAACACGCCCTAGACTGTTAACAAGTAATGAACCCGAAAGGTATTTCTGGGCATAGCTTTTGGAGCTTTGCAGCCAGATTACCAGAAATTCTTACGGGATGGAATTTCAGCCGCCGATCGGACTTTCTGAGACTACTGCTGTCGATCGATATTAAGTATTCGGAAAAACTTCCGCTGAAAACATACGGCGCAGAATCTCATAGAAGGGTTCACAATACTTTGCTTGTTCAGGTGACAGACAGGCACAAATTTCCTTCCGCAGTAAGTGAGTCATTTGGCTGACAAGTTCCCAACTAACATTTAGTTTGGGGTAAATCATCACGCACAGCGGAAACAGTTCCGTCTCTAGGGCGTGCAGATTGCGTTCGAGCAGACATACCCACATATACACTTGAAACATCTCGACATCGCGGATGCTAGATGTGCGGATATGTGGAGTGTTGAGAGGCCCAGAATGACAACGATAGCGTGGATATAGTTGATTTACGCGATCGACTACCCGTTCAGAAATCTTGGTCATCACCGGAATCAGCACCCGTACAGATTGCAGTGCTACCGAATCCGATGGATACTTCGCCGCGGCTTGGTAGGCGCGTTGCAGAGGCATATACAGATGATCGTCGAGAATCTTGACGTAGTTAAGAAAGTTCTCCTGCTCGCCTTCGGGAAGCAAGTCCATCAACTGCATTCCAGTGTAGTGATACTGCATGGCTACAAAGCCCAGGACGCGGGGATCAATTGCTGTGACTTGCTTTCGGACTTCCCCGAGAACTGGGCTGACTTTGTTGACAATACTATAGGATGGTAGTTGCTGAGCATAGGCTTCGATCGCAAACTTGTAGACTTTATGAATGCCGCCAGAAATCTGCCAGGGATCAATGAGATCGCCATCAATTCCGTGATTAACTAACTCTTTAGCCAGCAAATCATCGGTTCTAGTCCAGGATTTTGCGCTCACAGAACGCAGCGAATCTAACATTTTTTTTGCCATTCCGGCCCGGCGTCGTTCGACAAACTGATCATCCACACCAGTCGCCACACCGCCTTTCATCTGCTCCATATATTTTTGGGCAAAGGAAACAGATAAGTCTACCGAAGATGACAGAGGATCGAAGGATGTGGAGTTAACCAAGAGGGGATAATTAGTCATGGATTTAGTGTTCACTGCGAATAGTTTGAGAATGATGGTTTGTTGGTTACAGATGCGATTTATGCGATCGATAATGATGCCAGTACCTGGGTGGATGTGATCTAGAATTTGATATCTAGTGATTTAGATCATAGCGATCGCTATTCTTTGTAAAAGTGTTCTATATAATTATAATGGTACTCATTAAATAGTGTCTGAGTATAATTACTGATCTTCTTGTATTTTATTTGTTAAGTGTGATTTTTTAGGTTTTATTTGCTAGTTATTGGTTGCTGTTAGATCCCCGACTTCTTAAAGAAGTCGGGGATCAGGTAATTAACGGCTAACCCGATTCATTCTTTCTGTCAGGGCATTTCGGGCTTGTTCTCGATCGTCAAAATGGACTTTTTCAGTGCCCAAAATCTGATAATCTTCGTGTCCCTTTCCTGCGATCAGCACGCCATCTCCCGGTTTAGCATCCATAATCGCAGTGCGAATTGCGGTAGCTCGATCGCAGATCACGATCGGCTTGACTTCTGGCCCAATTCCTGCTAATACATCCTCCAAAATCCGCTCAGGAACTTCCGTGCGCGGATTGTCGGAAGTAACAACAGCTAAATCGGCCAATTCTGCCACGATTTTACCCATGATTGGGCGTTTCGTGCGATCGCGATCCCCACCGCAACCAAACACACAAATCATCTGACCCGGAATAAACGGCCGCGACGCCTTCAACAAGTTTTCCAAACTGTCAGGAGTGTGCGCGTAATCCACAATTACACTAATATCTTGGTCAGGACTAATTTGCACCCGTTCCATCCGTCCCGGTACTCCCGAAAACTCAGATAATTTGTCCACAATTGCCGACAAATCTAAACCTAACTCCAAAGCAGCACCGACAGCAGCCAGCATATTTGATAAATTGAACTGACCGACTAAAGGCAAAGCAAAAGCAGTTTTTCCCTTGGGAGTATGCAAGATTCCTTTAACTCCATTGGGCTGATATTGTAAATCATCAGCATACAAATCTGCGGTTTTATCGCTAGTGCTGTAACTCCAAACTTGCTCAGAATTGAGACTTTCAACTATCCGCCGTCCGTAGGAGTCATCAATATTAACGACAGCGCGACCTTGGAGATAATTGGGACTAAATAACAGCGCTTTCGCATTAAAGTAATCTTCCAGATCACTATGGAAATCAAGATGGTCTTGAGTCAAATTTGTAAACACTGCAACTTCAAAAGCACAGCCCAAAACTCGCTGCTGTACCAAAGAATGAGAACTGACTTCCATCACAGCATATTTGCATCCAGCCACTACAGATTCTGCTAATTCTTTTTGCAGTTCCACAGCAAAAGGTGTGGTGTAAAGTGCGGTTTTTTCGTAGCCCGGCCAGCGGGTATAAAGCGTGCCGAAAATCGCGGCAGGCCACTGCATTTGATTGAGCAAAAATTCAATTAAATGAGTAGTTGTAGTTTTGCCATTCGTGCCGGTAACGCCGACAAGTTTTAATTTGCTGGCTGGATTGCCATAAAATGCGGTTGCTATTTGAGCGCAAACTTGGGCCATATCCGTCGCTGGAATGACGCAATTACCCCCCTCTTGGGAAGGGGTTTTTTGGGCGGCTTGGGTGGAAATTATGGCGGCTA
>DMYK01000214.1:4427-7741 GCA_003483675.1 Microcoleaceae cyanobacterium UBA11344 | reverse complement strand
TCAGTCTTGCTAGCCATCCTCGGCAGCAGTGCCTGGTTTATTGTGCGCCAGATCCTCAAAACTCGCAACCGGGAAATGTCCCTAGAACGCTTAGAAAATAAGCTCACTCAAGAGCAAGGAAAAGCACAGGAATACTACGAATTGGGCAGTATTTATTTAGACAAAAATCTCTACTCCCAGGCGATCCTACTCTTTCAAAAAGCCCTAAAAGCCCCAGACTTGGAAGGCGAAGAAAATATAGCGATCATTTACAACGCCCTCGGTTTTGCTCACTTCGGCCAAGAACAGTACGACATAGCCATCCGCCAATACAAAGAAGCCCTCAAATTGCAGCCACAATACGTTACATCTCTCAATAATCTGGGGCACTCCTACGAGCGGAAAAAATTAACAGCTCAAGCCTTAGAAATGTACGAAACAGCCCTCATCTACGAACCAGACAATGATACGGCAAAACGGCGAGTAGAGTCACTCCGCAAGCGGTTAGTGATATCTAATTGAAGGCAGACCTCTTTGATCACCTCTTGGATAACATACTGCAAAAATACAGACCCCGCCAACCTGGTTTCATTCAGAAACCGGGTTTTTTTATTCCCCTATTCAAAGATCCTAAACAATCAAACAGCTTAATGGGTTAGTTTTTAATAACAGGAATTCCGCAACGGGCGATCGCACCTTTGCCCGATCGCGATGAAACTGCTGTCACAATAAAAGCAGTACCTGCAACTTCGGTCAGTCCTAAACAATTGAAGGAGGAGAACGTAGTGACATCAATTCTCGTTGTCGAAGATTCGTGGTTGACTCGCAGGGTAATCTGCAAAATCCTGCGAGCAGAAGGATACGAGACTTGGGAAGCCTCTTGCGGGCCAGAAGCTTTAGAAATTATGAGCACTCAGACCCCAAACTGTATGCTGTTAGATCTGCTGATGCCGGAGATGGAAGGTCGGGAAGTCCTGCAAGCCATGCGAGAGAAGGGGTTTAAAATACCAGTGATCGTAATTACCGCAGACATCCAATCCACCACCCGCTCCGAGTGCATGGAACTCGGAGCCCTCGCAGTCATCCACAAAATGCCCAACTCAGGCGAACTAATCGGCTGGATCAAAAAAGCTCTCAGTGCTAGCGAGGAGAGCGCCCCATGAAATTGACCGCTCGACAGCTCGATGCTTTGCAGGAACTCGTCAACATCGGTATCGGTCAAGCAGCAGGGATCTTGAACGACATGATCGACTCCCCGATTCGCTTGCAAATCCCCTACCTCCAAATCTTGTCTCCCACGGATGTGCAACAAGAGTTAGAGATCCACCTCAACGGCGAGCAAATCGCCTCCGTCCAGCTAAAATTCACAGGTTCCTTTGGAGGTATTGCTCAGCTAGTCTTTCCCACCAACAGCGCGGCGATGCTGGTGACGATGCTGACTGGGGAAGAAATCGGCTCTCACGACCTAGATTCAGTCAAAATTGGTACGCTGAGTGAAGTGGGAAATATTGTAATCAACGGGGTCATGGGTGCCATCAGCAATGTACTTCAGCAGCGCTTGAACTACTCAATTCCCAATTACACGGAAGGGACGATCGCTACCTTGCTGACATCAGGTGGCTTATCTACTGATACAGTCGTTTTATTAGCCCAAACCCGTTTCATTATTGAAAAGCTTCACATTGAAGGAGATATCATCCTCATTTTCAATGTCAGTTCCTTTGATACCTTGTTGACTGCGATCGATCAACTTGCCGGGGGTCTATGAGCCAAGAAAGCAAAACTATTGAGGACAAGTTTGGGGTGCTCGACAGCGTACCAGTAGGCGCTTGCTTGCTGCGAGATGATTTGGTGGTGCTGTTTTGGAACACTTGTCTGGAAGACTGGACAAAAATTCCCCGCAGCCAAATCTTGGGAACCAAGATCACAACCCATTTTCCTCACCTAAACCAGCTAAAGTACGCAAATCGCTTCCAGCAAATCTTTGCAGGAGGCCCGCCAACAATTTTTTCTTCTCAAATTCACAAATACCTGATTCCGGCAACTTGGCAAGAGGGCCAGCAGCGCATCCAGCAAACTACTGTAACGGCAGTGCCTGCCCAACAGGCGATAGTTGCAGAACAGGAGATTAGAGACTTGGTTCGATCGACTCTTGAGTTGGAACCAGACGTTACTGTCGGAGTCGGAGAACCAACAACTGCTTTTTTGGATTGGGAATCTCCATCCTCTGTTTCGCCTCCAACATCCCCGATGACTAATTCCCAATCGTTCTACGCGCTGCTGGTGATTCAGGACGTGACCGACCTCACGCAACGCATCCAAGCTTACCGCACCATGCGGGATCAGGCTTTGGAAGAAGTGAACGTGCGCCAGCGGGTAGAGGAAGAATTGCGATCGAGCCAGCATTTCATCCAGCAGATTGCTGACGCAGCGCCTTATTTGTTGTACATCTACGACTTGACGGAACAGCGCAACGTCTACGTCAACGGTCAAGCTTCTAAGTTACTGGGCTACACGCCACAGGAAATTCTACAGATGGAAACGGCTTTGTATTCCAGTTTGGTGTACCCAGAAGATTTGCCGAAGATGTCCGAGCACCTGCAACAATTTCCCTCGGCCCAGGACGGCTGCATTGTGGAGTTGGAGTATCGGCTCAAACATCGATCGGGCGAATGGCGCCACTTTCGCTGTCGCGACCAAGTTTTTGCCCGCACACCCGAAGGAGAGCCCAAACAAATTTTTGGTACTGCTCAAGATATCACAGAGATGAAGCGGGCAGAAGAGGCGCTGCGACAGCAGAAGGAACGGGAACAGTTGATGGCGACGATTACTCAGCACATCCGCCAGTCTTTGGATTTAGGCGAAGTGCTCAGCACCACTGTCAACGAAGTGCGCCAGTTTCTGCAAGCCGATCGGGTGATGATCGTCCGCTTTAACCCCTGTACAGGCAGCCTCTGCGCGGCGCCGGCAACGGGGGCGGTGACAGTGGAATCTGTAGCTCCTAACTGCCGGCCGATGCTGGGGGAAACGCTGCAAAATTTCTGTTTTGACGAGTTCTATTTGGAAGCTTACCAACATCGGGCGCTCCGACCGATCGCAGATATCTGCGCCGCCGATTTACCACAAGCTCAAATTGATTTGCTCGCACAATTTGATGTCAAAGCTTATTTAGTAGTGCCGCTGGTACAAGGGGAGGATTTGTGGGGGCTGCTGATGGTCCACCAGTGCAGCCCCAGACAGTGGATGCAGTTGGAGGTAGAGTTGCTGTCTGCTTTGGCCACCCAGTTGGCGATCGCCATCAAGCAAGCAGAACTTTACCAGCAGTTGCAGGCGGC
>DMYK01000214.1:0-4392 GCA_003483675.1 Microcoleaceae cyanobacterium UBA11344 | reverse complement strand
CGGTTCGACCAATATCTGGAAACAGAGTGGCGCCGACAGTTGCGGGAACAAACGCCCCTGTCCCTAATTCTTTGCGATATTGATTATTTTAAGAGTTACAACGATACCTACGGGCATCAAGGCGGAGACGAATGTTTGCGACAAGTCGCCCGGGCGATCGGCGATGCTGTCCATCGCCCCGCCGATTTAGTGGCTCGCTACGGAGGCGAAGAATTTGCCGTTATTTTGCCGGATACCAAGATTCAAGGGGCTGTAAAAGTAGCCGAACGCATAGGATTCAAAATCGCAGCTTTGCAGCTTCCTCACGCAGGTTCTCAGGTAAGTCAGTACGTCACCCTCAGTTTGGGCGTAGCGACTGTGGTTCCTGGATCTGAATCGGGAGCCGAAATTCTGATTGCCGCCTCCGATCAAGCGCTATACCAAGCAAAAAGACTTGGGCGCGATCGCATCCAACTGTACCAGCCAGACCCTGCTTCTGGCAAGCCGAACGGGACAACAACTCCCATACTCCCTGTAGATTTTTCCATCCCCAATAATAATTTTCCCTCTCCCACAAGCGCTTGACTTTTTCGAGTATTTGTGCATTCAGGGTAGTTACGAGCTGTGCTGCGGGATTTACTTCTGCCCCAGGGATGTTTTCACTCCAAGGACTTTCGGGTACAGACTTTAAATCGAGGTGATTGGTAATTGGTGAAATGGCGGTACTGTACTTGACTCGATTGAGAAATGCTATATTATTGGGATTTTTTAGTAAAATTTAAAAAAGTCAAAAGTAACAAAGCTTTCAGTAAAAACAAGATTCTTTACTTTTGACTTTTTACTTTTAACTTTTTACCGATCGGGTATTTAACTCAAAACTCAAAACTCAAAATTCAAAACTCTTACTTAAGGCGCCGCCGCCGCCCTACGGTTGGCGACAACCAGATTTGCCTGATACTCTGCCGCTTTTTGCTGAGCCTTTTGATGGTTCGGGCTGGTTGGTGGCACGGCTCTCATCAGCCCAACAGCTTTTTGCCACTGGCTTGCTACTGCGTTCCACTCAGTTTGGGACTGAGCCGTCTGGGCCAGAATTGCTGCACTCTGAGCTTGATTAACCGCTTCCCTCCAAGGGTCAGACTTGGGCGCGGTGGCTTTGGGTACGCCAGAGGCAGGCTTGGGTGTGGCAGATGCCGCTGGGCTTGCCGGCTTAGCAGCATTAGGAGTGGCGACGGGGGCTGTTGAGGCTGCCTGTGGAGCGGCCCCAGATGCACCGGGAGAGGGTGTGGCAGCTTTAGACGCGGGTGGTGAGGCTTTGGGCTTGGGCGAAGCGGCGACCGGGGCGCTTGGTTCTGAGGTCGAACTGCTCACGAATGGTAAATTACCAGTAAAGAAGAGTCCTGCGATCGCCACAAGAGGCACTAAGACTCCCACAGGTATTGCCCATTTGGGGAATTGCTTTTTCGGAGGCGGAGTTTCCTCGTCTTCCTCGTCTTCGTCCTCATCTTCGTCTTCGTCTCGATCGAACTCTTCCTCTTGATAATATTCTGAGCCTTCGGACTCGTCATCATCTAAACCGGAGGAGTCGTTAGGCCTTGAACCCTCGTCTGGATCAAGCATTGACCCCGGCGCGGGCATCAGCTCTATTTCGTCCTCCCAGGCTGGCGAGCGATCGCCCGCCCGACGCCCGTAGACTTTTACCGTGTGAATGGATTCGACTCCCAACTTCGTCATCCCGTTACGGATGAAATCGACCAATGCCATTTGACTCGGTACTTTGCCTGACTCCAGAGTTATGTGGAGGCAGCCGTTGTCCCGCGTCACCTCGGCGTTGATGCCTTTGGGTTGGAGTGTACCGTTGATGCTAGATGCGATCGCTTTTGGATCGCCCTGCTTGAGAAGTTCCCGCAGATTCTGTTGTGTCATGGCTGGCGCTGCTATACAAAACTTGGCTAAACTGATCAAATCGCTTCACTATTCAACTAGAAGTAATTTTTAGAGAGGCTGCTTTCTGGTTTCACCAAGGGAGTCGATCCGCAACTGTTGTCCACAGGCGTAAATTTGGGCGGAGCATCGCCCTATTTTACATGGTCATATATTTTTTTTAAAGCTTTTAACCATTGTTTTAACCATTTTCAACCAAATTTAAAAATCGTGGTATCCCGATCGACCTTTGTATAGGCTGGTTAGTTTTGAATCGATCGCAGATTACTTACCGATCGAATCTGTAGCCTTGCCCATCTAAAAAACAACACCGCATTGTAGCAAACCTAGCATAAAAATAGCACCCTGTCAACACAAACGCCATCCATAACTATGAAAAACCAGAGTTCAGAAATAATCCAAGAATATTTGCGAAGACACACAGAGAAAAAATCAAAACTCAACCCAACGACCCTAGATTTGACACACCACCCGCCCACCTAACAAAAATATAAGAGACCATTACCGGCGGAATCGTTCAATATAGCGCCGTTAGCGAAACAAGCTAGAGAGTTCTATCACTTTGGTTTGCAGGGTTGATATTTCTTCTCGCCCCCGCTTTAAAGAGGCTTCTAATTCTAGCAGTAAAGGCAAAGTTTTTTGCAGTTGTTCTAAGCTGGCGCTCTTGACTTCTTGGCGAAAATAATATACTCGCTTGGGATTGCCGAGGTCTAGAGCTTGAGCAATTTTATCATCGCGATCGCCCGATTCGATCGCCACCTTCACCCACAGCCAAATCCGAAACTTACTCGTCAAGCCAGCCACAATCCTTAAACCAGGCTCGCTGTGGCTCGTTAAGCCCGCCAATAACTCCAAAGCTAGGGGGGTATCTCCCGATCGAATAGCATCGGCTAACTGGAAAGTATTCTGGGCGTGACAGTGCACTAATGCTGCTACCTCCTCCGGGTTCAGAGGTTGGCTGCGGTTGCCCGCAAACAGCAGCAATTTTTCGAGTTCGCTATATAGCCCACGGGTATCGCTGCCGACGGATTCGGCCAAAAGTTCGATCGCCGTCGCGGTCAATTTTACTCCAAGTTCGCCAGCGACTTGGCGCACCCGTTGGGCTAATTCTTTGTCATTCCAAGGCGGAATCGGCGAAAATTCCCGCACTTCGGCGGCGGCCTTGACGAGTAACTTGGTAGACTTGAGGCGACTGTCAGGTTTTTTGACGGATGTTAGCAGCAGCACGGTGGTGTCGGGGATCACTGGCAAAGTCCGTTCCAATTGGGCCAAAAGTTCTGGTGGACACTGCTGCGTTACAGTCGTATTTGCCAGCCAGACAAAACGGCTGCCAGTACCAAAGGGGGGCGTCAAGGCTCGATCGAGTCCTTCGATCACGGCATCCGCTCGATCGGCAATAATTTTGTCATAGTTAAAACTAGCCCAGTTGGGATCAACGGCACTTTGGCGTAAACTTGTCACAGCTTGCGCGATCGCGAAATCGTCTTCCCCCCAAAAAAGGTAAATTTGCATTTCTAGCACAAAGCGACCCAGTAATGGTGTATTATCAGGAAATTGGGCGGAGCGTAGCGGAGGGTTAAAACCCCGTCCTTTTAGGACGGCTTTAATTGTAAACCTTTGTTACGATACCAGCCAATCTTGTGCTGAAATATCTAGCATAAGGCAGGAGGTAAGGCGATGCTAGTTTTTGAGTTCAAAGCTTACGGAAAATCCAGTCAGATTGCAGCAGTAAATGAAGCGATTCGTACAGCACAATTTGTCCGCAATAGCTGTTTGCGCTATTGGATGGACAACCAAAAAATAGATAAGTACGATTTGAATAAATATTGTGCTGTATTGGCTCATAACTTCCCGTTTGCCGACGAACTTAACTCTCAAGCTAGACAATCCAGTGCTGAACGAGCCTGGTCTGCTATCTCCCGATTTTACGAGAACTGCAAAAAGTCAATTCCTGGTAAAAAAGGATATCCACAATTTCAGAAAGACTGTCGCTCAGTTGAGTATAAATCAACTGGATGGAAACTTGCAGAAGATCGTAAAACCATAAACTTCACCGACAAAAAAGGAATTGGTAAACTCAAATTAAAGGGAACACGGGATTTGCATTTCTATCAAATCGCCCAAATAAAACGGGTGAGATTGGTAAAACGTGCAGACGGCGTGTACGTTCAATTCTGTATTAGTGTTGACCGGAAAGAAAACACGGAGCCTTCTGGAAATACTATCGGATTAGATGTTGGGCTGAAAGAATATTACACTGATTCCAACGGAGTCACGGTTGAAAATCCGAGATTCCTCCGAAAAGGTGAAAAAGTTCTCAGACGTTCTCATCGTCGTGTATCTAGGAAAGTAAAAGGTTCAAAAAATAGAGGCAAAGCTAGACAGATTTTAGGAAAACGCCATCTCAAAATAAGTAGGCAACGCCAAGACCATGCAATAAAACTTGCAAGGTGCGTAGTTCAGTCTAACGAC
>DMYK01000213.1:8064-11188 GCA_003483675.1 Microcoleaceae cyanobacterium UBA11344 | reverse complement strand
TTCGGATAGGCGATCGAACTGCTCATGTAAAACATCTTTCAAATCTTCCGGCAACAATATGGTATCATTTGGTAATAACTCAGTCACGCCTCCTCCCAATTCTTGAATCAGATTCGCCACGCTTTTTAACCATAACGGGTTGCCTTGGTAGCGGTGAATGAGTGTTTCGCTGTTGTCGATTTCTGCTAACCCATTATCTCTCAGAATTTCCCCGGCGGCTGCGATGTCTAAACCTTTGAGTTGTAAGCTACGAATGACAGTATTTTGGCTTTTAACTTGAGTCACTTCTCTCGGTTGTTCCCAACCGATTAACAGAAAGCAACTTTGATGGGATAATTTTTCTATTTGTTTGAATAGGGAGCGATATTCTTCGTAGTCTGGTTTATACTTTCCTGCCAATTCGCCGCTACAGAAAAGGTTGTGAACGTCATCTAAGACTACTAAACAGCGATATTTTTGTAAATATTTAATTAGTGGTAAGCGTTTCGGGTTGGTTGGGGATGAATCTAGGTTTTCTGACTGGGATAAAAGCTGTATTAGTTTATGTTGAAATTCATCTAGGGTGTGGGATGCGTTTATGCTGCACCAAATAACGTACTCAAACTCGTCTTTAATTTGTTGTACGAGTTGCACTGCTAAGGATGTTTTGCCGATACCGCTGATGCCGGTGAGGGTGATGAGGCGGCAGTGTTGTTGTAGAATCCAGGTTGTGAGGGTTTGGAGTTCGAGGGTGCGATCGAAGAAATCACCCAATTCTGGCATTTCACTTAAATCTTGATGTGAGGTTTGAGGTTGTTTTGTGTTAGATGTTTCCTGATTTGGTGGGTGTGAGTTTGGGATATTTGGTGGGTTTCTAGCCTCTCCACAATAATTAACGCAACTTATTTGCACACAGTCTTGTTGTGGTGCAAAATTTTTGGAAAATATGGAGATTTGCAACCTCTCCATTGATGCTCGAAAATTTGATTTGCTGACTTTTTCCCCCAACTCTTGTGAAAGGCTTTGCCATAATTCCATTCCTACCTCTCTAACACGAGCCTCAGAAAGGTTAACGTCCTTGGCAATTTCTTTATAATCCTCATCTTCCCACGTCCCGTGCAGGATTTTCTCTTGTAAGTCATTGAGATGCTTACCTGTTTTAGCAAACACCAGATCGTCTGCGAGTTTTACCACTTCCTTAAGGTTCATAGAGTCGGGTAGATGTCAGGGTTGGTTGTATTGTACCCAACATTTCCCAACATTTCCCAACATCTCCCAACATTTTTTATAGAGGGCGAGTTGAAGTTGCATACAAAAGTCCCAACAAAATTGAGCATTTTGGGCTAGACAAATCTGGGATTATTGAAATAATGATAGAAGAAATATGTAGTAAGGAAATTTAATAATGCTTTTCAATTTAGTCAAAGTAGTTAATCGGGCTAACAATTTGGCGAAATTTTATAAAAGCCTTCTTTTGGCATCACTGGTTTTACCTTTTGCAGCTATTCCTGGGCAAGCTTCTCCCAACTATCAAGAACGAGATGGGATCTATGGCGAAATAAAATTTGCTGAATTCTGTAATACTCCTAATGCTTTGAGGTACAGAGTTATTGCCGAAGCGGGTAGTAGAGATTCCAGGGTCCAAAGTGTCGAATTTAAAATGTACACAAGATACAGTATAGGCGTAAATTTATTAGGACAACAATTTGGTCTTCCTAGTGGTGAGAACTGGCGAAATATGTCTACTATGTCTAATTGGACAGGCTTAAGAGGTGATCAAAGATTCTACGACACAAAGCCACTCTTTTCCCCACTAACATCAATTGTTGACTCACCCGTCAAATTTTCGATTCACGTTAATCATAGTAGAGGTAAGACAACTGACCTGGGAGGCATTGTTGATATGGGAAAAATTGAAGTAGGAAAGTGCAAAATATATGATGATGGTAATTTCAGATAACCTGATGGTTGTTCTTACGAAATGATTCACAGCATAATAACGTTTGTTCTAAGTTGGGTTGACGCAAGGAAACCCAACCTCTTTTTTCACTCACAATCTTATTCATTTCCACCATTCCAGTGCGATGATTCTATGGATAGCGATCGCTCAATCGCCCATCAAGACCGATCGCCTCCAGTGCGAACCCAAACGAACGACATTCGCACCAATATTTATAACTTACCTGACTCTACGGTCATACACCAGGACGCACAACACGAATCAGTTTACCTTGCAAAGATTCTTCTGCTATAATAGCCGCGTTGATTCGGTTAGCCAGCGCTTCCCAATTGCGATCGTTCGTACAGGCAATAATACCAGCATGATCTGGCTGTATGCGGTGCAACCGAAAGAAATCTTTACGGTTTTCGGTAATGACTGCACGTTTTTCGCTACTAGCAAAAGCTAAAACATCCGAGTCAGGAATTTTTTGATTAGCTTTACCTGCTTCTTGAACAGTCAAAACATCCTGTCCTAAAGCTCGCAGTAATTCTACAACAGGATAAGGGTATTGCTCATCGGCATAGAGACGCGCCATCTGCTACAAATCCTCGTACATCACTTCATCATTTTCCCGAATTTCTGTTTCAATTTCATCGGAAAAAGCTTCCGCATAAGCCCAAGCGTGGGCAATATCCGTAGCAGAGAGGGATAGATAGCTTGTGAGTAAATCGGCTTCGCTATAGCCAATGCGACGAGCTTCTACAAGTCCCCAAACAGTGATGCGAGTTCCAGCAATGCAGGCACTCCCGCCACAAACACCAGGGGTTTTTTCAATACCGCGCCAAGGCGTGATTTTACCTTGGGATAGGAGTTGAACGACTTGAGCTTTTTCGTCGTCAGAGAGTGCCAGCAATTGAGGCTCTAATTCTTTTAGCGTCATGGCAAACAATGGAATTGCGGTTACTTTCTATCTTATCAAATGACTTTATTAAAACCTTCGCCCTTCTTCTATCATGGGGCGGATTGAGCTTTTATCCAAGGCAATTTCTTGTCGCAGTTGTAGCATTCTAGCAATTGCTGCTTGAATTGATTTTTTAGTAGTCAACTTGCCCCAAGCGTTATACTTCGGTTTAACTTCCTCTGATGGTAGATGCTGTACAACTACCACCACTTCAACAGCAGTATCTTTAAACTCAGCGGGCA
>DMYK01000213.1:409-8001 GCA_003483675.1 Microcoleaceae cyanobacterium UBA11344 | reverse complement strand
TTACCTCAAAGCTGTTCACCTTTACCAGTATCTTGAGCGATCGCATAGGTGCTATTGAATGGGATAGCGATCGCCCTTCACAGCAAATACCAGACTGTGTGATGATTGTACGGGTAGCGATGCTTGAGTTAAAAAGATCGATCGCCCTTCACAGCAAATACCAAACACTGCGATAATTGCACGAGTTGCGATCGCCTCTCTCAGGTGAATTCCGCATAAAATCCTTATTAACAGCAGCATTTTCTATCTGATTACGGAATACATCAAGCATTCCCATAATTTCTGTGTGTAACTCTATATACTCTTCTCTGTCAACCGTCAAATAGTTACCATGTGCAATTTCGTTTCTTGTTTTCAAAAGCTTAATATCGATTAACACGGACTTAGTAGAGTAAACCGAAAAGTCTATTCCCAGAGTACAAGTTATTTCCTTCAAAATGTCAGAAGACAGATTGGATGCAGTAGAAATTGCATCTTTGTCTTTGTATGGCAAAGAGCATTTAGTATTTAAGCTAGAAAGGAAGAAATCACAAACAGGTATATATAATGATGGTTTATTTGTGTCTCTCGCCTCATTCAATTTTGTCTTCATTGCCAAAGCTAGAAAATTGCTACTAAGCTGATCGTAGCGCAGCTTTTGCATCGCAACATACTCTAAGTAACTATTTGATGCTAATTTTACAAAACCTTCCCAATGAGCATAGAGAATACATATTCCACTCCGAATCAACGCACTATGCCTTTGAGGAGAAACATTTCTCGCTTCTACCAAGGATTTAAGTTCGGAAAGTTCCTTCTTTCGCCAAGCAAGATCAGTTGAAAGCTTATCACTTAATTGTTCAGCAGTTCGGATACTCATTCGGGGGAAAATACTTTTCTACCAAGCGGAATAAGGTAAGGTAAACGTCTTGCAGCATTCACGCCTGCTCCCGACCATTTTTGATAAATTGGATGTGACCAAATACCTTTGATTTTATCAGATATCAGGTTTGTTTGAGGTAGATTTTTATAGTTATATCCGATTCCCAATGCTACCACTTCATAGGCCGATAATAGAAAACCACCAAGGAACCTGTCTTGTTCAGATTTATATCTCTTGAAACTATCATCACCTGTAATTTCATTCAGAAAATCGAATGTTGTTTTGAATGCGGTTTCTATATGCTGATAATCTAATTTTTTATTAAGAGCCATTTCACGCATTTTGTCTGTCAGAAAAACGCTAACATCACCACCCAACTTTTGAAGGCTGATCTCATCTTGATCGAATAGAAGTATGAAACGCAATACTAACTCCATATCATACTTTTCTTCATAGAGTCTATCGCTTAAAGCAGTACATTTTTTGAATGCTTCATAATCTGCCAGTGAACGCATCAATTGATATAAATCTTTATTCAACATCAAAAGAATGCAATTTCTCACTTCTTGAGGTGTAGCAACTGAACCTCCTGTATTCAGTCGCTGAAATAGCTCATATTTAATCATTTTGTCGCTTTCTTTCTCAACAATATTGACAGCAATTTTTGAGCGCTTAATCAATAAACGTTGTGTTTGAGTGAAAGAATTATCTCGATCGTTTGGATCGTCCCACTTTTTACCTTCTAAAGAAGCTAAATATGTAGTTTTTTGTAGAGCTACTGGCTGTGAATTGTTTTCTGATTCATCTTTTTCTGATTCATCTTTTTTCAAAAGACCGACAAATTCATATATTGTTGATAGTCTCTGAACACCATCTACAACATCCCAAACACCATCATCTCTTTGGCTCACAAAAATTGGTGGAATAGGTATACCTAGCAAGATTGATTCTATGAAGGTTGATTTTTGATGATCTGACCAACGAAAAAATCTCTGAAAATCTGGATGAATATCAATCTCACTCTTCTCATAAAGGCTGATCCACTCTCCAATAGACATTGAGTAGCCATCAGTCCGAATTTCTTGCCTTGTTTTGTCAATCTCATCTTGCAGGGACATAGTTCAAGGTGTATTAAATGTTGTTATGTATAACCATTTTTGTAGAATAGGGATACTTAGCTATTCTACTGTGTTCCGTTGCGCCTGACAAAAAGTCAGTCTTTAACCCTATAGATTATACCAGATCAAATGATTTGTTGCATAAGTCCTATTAATCAACCAAATTATTGCTGCCGAATCCCCTTCAGAAACTCCGTCCTTGCCTCAATCCTTGAAGGCATTAAAACGCAACGCACCAACAATTCTAAATCCAACTCCGGCAACAACTCACTTCTTGAAACTTGCTCATAATTATCCTCGCGCAGCCGATAAACATCAAGCCGATTATTTTCCCAAAACCAGACTTCAGGAATGCGAAGTCGCAAATACTTAGCTAGTTTATTTGTACTCCCGCTAGTAATCGTTACCTCCACTGCTAAATCGGGATGCTCTTTCTTTTCACCTATATAATAAGACTCGTCAGGTTCAAAGGAAACATCTTTGGTTTTATCCCTGCGAGTCG
Organism: Microcoleaceae cyanobacterium UBA11344; assembly: GCA_003483675.1. Classification (GTDB taxonomy): domain Bacteria; phylum Cyanobacteriota; class Cyanobacteriia; order Cyanobacteriales; family Microcoleaceae; genus Microcoleus. The sequence continues at coordinate 5,519 of DMYK01000213.1, read as the reverse complement.
CGCTTCCTACAGGAATAAAGTTGATCCCTTTCTCAAAAAAGTAAAGTGCTATAAATATAGCCAAAATACTTTTTATCTCTTCATGTGCTTCGCCCAGTGTCATAAACTCAATCCACCCATCAAGATAAGTTATCCGCAAACCAGAAGCATCTGCTATCAAAGATTCTAGAGCCTCAAATTGCTCCCAACTATAATAACTGGGGAGAAGCAATCGCTGTTCCCCAAGCGTACCTATTTCTTCTAAAAGTTGTGCAGTCACAGGTATCACCATCCTATTTTAAATATTACTAGCCCCTACCTAGTATAGCAGTCGCCAAGGCGCTTTGTTTCTTGCTCCCTGAGCGGAGTCGAAGGGAGTCTCTCACATTCTAGCTTAATCAGTCTTCGACGCACTCACCTAAAAAAACCCGGTTTCTTCCAAAAATCATCGCTTTTTCCATAAATATTGATGCAGAAACCGGGTTTTTGGCCACCCGTCTAGGACTGAACCTAAAAAACCCAGTTTCTCGCGATATTCGTCAACCTAAAATGACACAATTACCTTAAGAAACCGGGTTTTCGCCTAAGTTTTATTAATGAACTAACTCGATCGCCCTTTTAGTCAACGCCTCAGCAGTCAACCCATTAAACGCCATCAATTGACCAGCACTAGCAGTAGTTTCCCCCCGCTTCCAAGCGAAAGTATCCCGCCGACAATTACTCCGTAGCATCACCGGTTCCAACATCCCAGAAGCACCGCCTGTCACGCCAATTAAGGCATCTCCACCAAACAATTCGGCAAATTTGTCATCGCTCAAAAAGCCGCCGTCAGGAGCCGAACAAGTATCCCAAGCAACATCACTAGGACGATACAAACGCCGAGGATTGATAATAGAAACAATCCGCACTCCAATTCCTTCTGTTTCCAAAAATGCGGCCGCTTCAAACACAGGCATTAACGTCATATCGCCAATTACAGCAAATACAACTTTCTTACTCCCCCCTTGATTAAGAGGGGTTTGGGGGGGATCGATTTCATGCAACACAATAGCACCATCTTCCAAACCTTGGCGAGTCTGTGCAAACGTAGTCCGAATTGGCAGTGGCGACTTGCTCGCAGTAATCACAATTCCCTTATTCTTCGCAGTCAAAGCCCAATCGTAACAAGCTTGAATACTGTTAGCATCCGGTGGAAACAAAGGAAACACATTTCCATTCCGCATCATCGCCGCAAAATAAGCCTCAATTTCCGGGCGTTGGTGCGTCCAACCATTGCGGCCTTGCTCTAAAGCACCGGCAGTAAATAAGGTGACAGTTGCCGGAGTTGGACGCCGCAATTCTGCCATTGCTTGAGTAACAGTTTGCCAAATTGGTAAACCATTAATCGCAAAAGATTCATAGGAACACCACAAACTCCGCGCGCCGAATAGCGACAAACCTACGGCTAAACCTGCACAAGCATCTTCACTCAAAGGTTCGTAAACTTGACCGTTTGGCCCTTGATTGTACAGGTCATCTGTGGTAGGGTGAATGATTTTCAGGGCTTGGTTGATGTTGGCAATTCCCGAGGCTTCATTACCGTCAGCATTGGTGACAATAAAAGTCCGATCGCGCTCACCGACTTTTCCTACCAAACGCCCCATTGCTGTTGTCGAAACCTTCGCTTCTCCACCAACTGCAAATTCCTCTAAAGGCAATTCGCCTAAATCTGCCAGCGGCAATTCAAACTCTGTTACCACTGTTTTTGCTGCCGGCCCGCCGCCCGCACGTTCAGCATTTGTCCGCACCAATTGCCAAGCTTCCACACTCAAAGCGCGCTTTTTTAAAGCACTGACAATGTGCGGTGCATCCAGCGTATCTTTTGGATAAAGGTTGTGCGATTTTGCACCCAGTGCGTGAACTCCGGCACCTTTCAACTGTTTGATGATGAACACAGTCAATTTGCCACCAAGAGCAGATTTTGCTGCTTTGTCAACTCCTTGCAAAACAGCTTTGGTAAACGCCATCCGCTGTTCTAGGGAAAAAGCAGTGCTGTCAATATAATCTCCCGTTTGACTTCCATCATCAAATTCCTTAGCGTCAACTAAGATGATTTCTTCAAAACCATTTCCGTGCCAATAAGCAATCATTTCCGCATTGGTTTTAGTCGAAACCATGCTATGATGTTCTTGAGAATATCCGTTCCAAACTAACACTGGCAAAAAGTTAGTAACGCTCGGATAAGCAGTGTGAAAATGTCCCATGCTGCTCATCGGATAGGGTTCACCCATGCCGCCGTCGCCCATTGTGAAAGCAAACAGTTTGTCGCGGTGCAAAAGTGCTCCTGACATGGCAAAATGCTGTCCTTGTCCAAGAGGGCCTGCTGGTGCTAAAAGACCTGGAATGAAACCGGAAAGATGTCCTAACAAACCGTCTTTTTCTCGGAATTTGTCGCGCACTTGCTGTACGTTGACAATTCCCATGTCTTCCAAAGAGCGATCGAGAAACATGGCACTATAAAAGCCGGGGGCGTGATGCCCGACTTCGGTGACAATATTCTTGTGTCCCAGCATCACCAAGGCTGCGTAAGCCTCGGCTTGGCTAGCAAATCCCCCCGGATGTCCAGAGGCCTTGCTGGCTGTTACTTGCAGTGTCAGGTAGCGCAGGGCGTCTGCTGCGAGTATGGTTTGAAAGACGGCTGCGGGATCGGCTGGATCGGCGATCGCCGAACTCCCGGTTGCGATCGCAGGTGCTTTCCCGTAAGTCTCAAAACCAGGCACTGTCTCGGAAAAATATTGAATGCCTTCGCAAAAAGCGGGCGTTGCTGACGTTGCCTTCGGGGTAGTTGCTGTCATGCTTGATACCTGAAAAATTTGAATTGGATTAATTTAATTAATCTTATAACTTCCGTGTTACCAAAAAATCATTAGTTCTATTATGCAGGACTTACGCAGCTTTATTCTGTCATTCTGATCCTTCGCAATCCTGAACCTTGTGAAGGATCTAGACAGCGAAGAATCGAGCGAGATTCTTCGCGACCCTCAGAATGACAGACAGTCGAGCGAGCGATTTTAGATGAAAATTACTAATCAATCTAAAATCTAAAATTGTTCCAGCCGTTCCCGGACATCTATATAAGGTATAGTACCGCTTTCAGAAAGAGAAGGCAAGACCTTTTGATTCGCCAGCCAAACAAAGAAACTGCTAAGTGCAGGAATCGGATCTTGATCGCGGCGCAGTGTGTAGATCAAACCTTCGCAAGGCCCATTCACGCGGCTAGTCGTGCAAATCGCTTTCTGGTTATTTACCATACCGACAGTGACATAATTTAGCTGTTTGTTGCGGTTATAATTATCCAGGCGCTGAGTCACTTGTCGGCAGCGAGTCAGAGGATCATAGCCAGAACTAGAAAAGAAATTAGAATTCCAGCGAATCCAAGGCTCCCTAAACCCTTGTGGATTTTGATATACTGTCACCGGTTCACCCGTCGAGGTATCGCATACAAATCCTCCCAAACCCAGATTCGGTTGGCTTTGGCTAGAGGCGCGGCTGATAGAAAGATTGCTGAGAATATCAAAACTGTTACGGTTATTTTGTGATAGCAATACCATAAAAGCATCGATCGGGATTGCCGCATTCAACCCCGTTTTTATCTCCTCAATCTGACCGTTCAACTGGCTCATAATTGTGCCAACAGTATCCCCCTGGCCGTGAATTCCCACAATTTTGCCATCAGCATCAAATACAGGCCCGCCACTCATCCCACGCCTGGTGACAGCTTGGTAGCGCAGACCGTACCCCGATGATGCGCGATCGAGGCGAGAAGAGATAATACCAGTAGTAAATTCAAGTTTTCTTTCAAATCCAGAGGCGATCGGCAGCGGATAGCCAGCAACGTAAATAGTAGAACCAACAACAGCACGTTCTGACTCACCCATTGGTGCTACTGGATACTGTTCTCGGCTCTGAAACTGCATCAAAGCTAAGTCTAGATCCCTGTCATTTTTCGGCAGTCGCTGTATTCTAATCGCAGTATAATTTTTTTCCAAATGAGTGCGAATGCTGTATTCTTGGGCGAGGCTTGCTACCACATGATTAGCTGTCAAAACAGTGTAAATATTACCTTGTTTGGCTATAATTACTCCCGATCCGCTACCAGAAAAACCCAGCGTGTTGTTGACTTCTACAGTTGTGAACATCGCTAGCTGGGCAATTTCTTGGGCTGTTTTGGCGCTAGCAGCATATTGTTGGCTGACAACCGCCGTCACCGTTAATGCACCCGTCAAGATGATTGTCAGCGCGTCAAACCGCAAACTCCACAGATTCATCGCTAACTCCCTAGATGAGACGAGGCCAACTGCAACAAATATATACCGATCGGAATTCCCCAACTAGATTTAAACATTTTATCCAATAATTCCGGCATCGGTTCACTCGCATCTTCAAAAGCGCTGCGGGCTTGGTGCTGATTAGTGCTATTTTATACTGAGTATCGCTGGGAAACTGAACGATCGCCCGATCGGTATTACCCAGCCGCCTGACCGTTAAGAGCAACGGTTGGTGCAGGAGGCCCACCCTATTTGCCCCCTCTCTAGGACGATCGCCCCAGAGAGGATTTCCTAGTCTCTATCCGTACCGTTGTTTGACGCAGTTTTCTACATCAACCCCTGGCCTTGGCGATGGGATTGAAAATTGCCCAAGCCTTAAGGGAGCCTGGACGATGGGGAAAAAAGGGGCAAAGGCGCGAACCCTCCTCAGTGTTTTCTCATAGCTTGTCCCTCACATCTATGTAAGGAATTTTACTGCTTTCATCGGTAGATGGCATCTCAACTTGTCCTTGGCGCCAAGCCAACAAGTTATACAGAGATGCGATCGGATCTTGGTCTCGCCTGAGAGTATAAATCAAATTTTGGCACACACCATTGATTTGATTAGCTGTGCAAATTACGTTTTGACCATTCATCACACCAACAGTAATGTACTTGAGCTGCCGATGGCGACGATAGGTTTCGAGGCGTTGGCTGACTAATTGACACCGAGTTGTCGGATTGTAGCCAGAACCGGAAAAGTAATCCGAAGCCCACTCGATCCAAGGCTCGATCGCACCTTGAGGGTTTTGGTACACCGTCACCGGCACGCCGGTAGAGGTGCT
>DMYK01000213.1:0-364 GCA_003483675.1 Microcoleaceae cyanobacterium UBA11344 | reverse complement strand
GAGGGCGATCGCAGTTGCGCCCAAAACTTTTGTTAATAATTGCTGTTTCACGATCGTCTCACTCTCATTGATGGCATTCGGCACAAAAATTACCAAATGCTGGGTTTACTTCCTTGACGCACCCGCTCAAATCAAATCAGCTTGCATCGGAATTATGTTTTTCAGGTCGCCTGTGGAGTCAAACTTAGCCTTTGGCTTTCGCGAAAAAGCGAAGCAACCTCCAACCTGGGAATTGCTCAGTTGTTGCCCAGGCACTTGACACCACTGAAAAAGTATTTGAAATCCCTTGCGAGCCTGGCCACAAGCTTTACCCGTTAGGTCTGGTAGATTTGCCCTGGGGGGTATTGCACCTCACCCCATTTAA
>DMYK01000104.1:3718-3891 GCA_003483675.1 Microcoleaceae cyanobacterium UBA11344 | reverse complement strand
GCTGAAGCAACATCTAAAATCGGCAATCCCAAATCTATCAAGCGGCTGAGGTCAGTGCGATCTGTTTCTACGATTCCTTGCCAATTTCCGGCGGCTAATTCTCCTTTAAAATTGACCAGGCTGTCGGCAATATTGAGTTTACCATTGCCACTAACATTGATGCCACTCGCGGT
>DMYK01000104.1:0-3693 GCA_003483675.1 Microcoleaceae cyanobacterium UBA11344 | reverse complement strand
TAACGATTTGAGATTTTGGGTTTTGGATTTTAGATTGTTAAGATTGGCAGCAGTGTAATTGTTGGAATTACCAATTGCTAGAAAGGGCAATCCAAGATCAATTAAGCGATTCAGAGCAACTTTGTCAGTCTTGCCAAAAGCTTGCCAGCGTCCCGATTCTAGTTCGCCATTAACATTAACAATGCTGTCAGCAATATTCAACTTTCCTTGGCCACTAGCAGCGATCGCATTTAAACTCAAATCGTCCAGAGTTCCTGCCGCTTCGGCACTTCCGCTGAACAAACCTGCTAATTCAGGTGGTAAAGAAAGTCCAGGCACAACTTGCTGTAAACTATTGAGAGCAATTCGATCGCCCTTAATCAAAGCTTCCCACTGACGGTTATTTAACGCAGCATTCACATTCACATAACCGTCGCCAACTTTCACAATCGTATTTGGCAAATCCGCTGAATTGCGATCGGCACGAACTTCGCCACTAGCTGGAAAAGTCCCTTGTGGTGCTTGCCATTGAGCTCTAGCTTGAATGTTTTCTAAAGGGCCGAAAACTTGAGCCTTAGCTGAGACACTGCCAATCTTTACAGTAGCAGGAATTGGCAAAGCATAAACTTGGGCGATCGCATCTGCGGGCAAGTTTTCAGCTTGGAAGTCAAACACCAAACCCGATCGCGAATTCTCACTTCCCAAAGCAAGATCAACTTGACCCTTGCCACTAATTTTACCACCGGCAGCCGGCACTACTACAAGATCGCTTACAGCCAAAGCTAAAGATGAAAATTGTGGCCTCGAGGATGGAGAATTGGGAGTTGGCGATTGAGCCATTATCCTCCGTTCTAGTTTAAAGTTAGTGCTAATATTATTTAATTGCAGGCGATCGACTATTGTCGGTTTTGTCGAGCTGAGCGCACCTGCAAGTATCGGCTGTGCAACAGTCCCCGTCAGTTGTGCATCTACCTTCACTTCCCCCGCCACAGGAATTGGCAATACCACTTTTTGACCTAATTCTTGTTCCACGGCACTGACAACATTTGCCACAGCCACTGGTTGCACATTTGTGACCAGATTCAACCTAGCTTGCTCCAGATTAAAATTAGATCCAGTGGCAACTGTTCCTGCTATTAACAGGGGAATTTGACCATAATTGGCAGCGAGGCGATCGACAATTAAATTAGTTCCCTGAAATCGCAACTCACCGCTGCTATTTTGTACTAACTGTTTCAGGGGATTAATCCTTGCCTGCACTCCCTGAAAACTAGCAGTTCCCGTAATTCCAGATATTTTATTGTCTCGCAATTGCACAGTCAAATTGCCATTTGCTAAACCACTTTGCCAAGCGATGCCGGGAACTTTTAACAATCGAGCGAGGTCGGACAAAGGCAGGTTTTGACCTTGCACAAGCAGGTTAGTTTGAGCCGTAGGCAGCAGAGAATCAGCCTTGACTGCAAAATTGTCATTTTGAGTAAACTGACCGTTAAGCTCGTAAAGAACCCGCTGATTTTGCTCCAAAAATTTAGCGCTGCCATTTTTGAGATTTACAGAAATCGGAGCCGAAGTTTTCTGTCCGACTGCTGGATTCGGAACCAAAACAGCGGCGACATTTTCAACTCGTATAGCATCGACTTCTGTTTTAAATAAACCCGGAGGTTTCGGTGGAGCTATTTGAAGGTTAATCCAGCGGCCTTGAGCATCCTGTTCGATATAAGCGTTGGCTTTAACTAAAGTAATATCTAATTTGAGAGTGCGATTAAACAACAGTTGCCAGACCGAAAACTGCACTTCCACAGCTTCTGTGGAAGCATAGTCGGGATCGATCGCAGTTGCAGGTAAGTTCGATCGGCCAAATCGCAAACTTGTAGGAGAAAACCTTTCCAAACGTCCAACTTGCACAGGCCGCTTCAACAACTGACTAACTTCAGTTTCCACTAAAGGAGCTAATTTTTCGCGCACCCACGCCTGAGCAGCCACAAGCCCCATGAAAGCCAAGATGCCCAAGCCCGTACCGCTAAGCAGCAGCAGACGCCACCAGCGACGTCCGGGAGAGGGTGTGGGTTGATTTTTGCGATCGTCCGAGTTAGTCATGCTTATCGCTTTCAGAGTTCAGAGAATTTAGGGATTGAGGAAACCAGCCACTCTCTTAAGGTAACAACGCCTTGCACCTTTAAGGTAACATCCGCGACCCTGCCGAATGCCTTCTACCTTCCTGTGACTGATGACTGAGTGGCTAAGAGCCTGGGCTTTGTATAATCTCAAGACTGACTCCCCTCAAGTTAGGCTGTATCCAGAAACGTTTAGCCAACTTAATCAAATTCTTCTAATCACAACTCACCAACGCCTGCAACCAATTAAACTAGAGGTGGAACTTAAACAGGACTTGTGTAGATCAACCCCCAAGCCCATGCAAAAGGCGACCTATGTAGATTAGGCCCCGCTCGCTCTTTGATATACACCTGATTTTTTCATGCCCTGAGCATCTCCCCCAAGTCTCCTGTGAATGATGGGTCGATCGATTCTAAGATCAAAAAACGGTCGTTAAGAAAAAGTGTTTAAAGCTTATGCGAGTATTCGTCTTACTCTTCAATGCCCGCACCGAAAATGAGGGAATTCATACCATTCAGCTCGGCGATCGTAATAAGGTTCTGATGTTTGAGTCAGAAGACGATGCCATCCGCTTTGGCTTGATGTTGGAAGCTCAGGATTTCCCCGAACCCACTGTCGAGGCGATCGACGATGAGGAAATTAAGGAGTTTTGCGATAGTGTCGATTATGATTGGGAACTGATACCGGCGGGCGCGCTGGAGATTCCGCCAGAAAACAATGTAACACAGAGAGAGTGGCAGTCGGGGGCGCAGGCCTTGCCGGATTCTGATGTCTCCCAAAGCGAACTAGACTCCATTCGCCGCCGACTCGAAGGACTTTTGTAATAGACACTTGACAAAAAATGAAGAATTTGGAAGAACGGGGGCATCTGCTGACGGAACAGGTAAATGCCAATAGCGAGAATTTAGACCAACTCAATTCACTGGAATTAGTGGATTTGTTCAACCGGGAAGACGCTCAAACATTAAGGGCGATCGCAGGAGCCCGCGAGCATTTAGCCCAAACTATTGACATCGCCTCTGAATCTCTGCGTCACGGAGGCCGCCTGTTTTACGTCGGTGCGGGTACTTCCGGGCGTTTGGGGGTACTGGATGCCGCCGAATGTCCGCCCACCTTCTGCACGCCGCCAGAGCTCGTACAGGGCATAATTGCTGGGGGTGCGGGGGCCTTGGTGCGGAGTTCGGAGGATTTGGAGGATCGGGCCCAAGATGGGGAAAGTGCGATCGCCCACCGTCATATTACCAATCTAGATGTAGTTATCGGCATTACTGCTGGGGGTACAACGCCCTTTGTGGCGGGTGCTTTACAGGCAGCGCGCCAGCGGGGGGCGAAGACTATTTTTATGGCTTGTGTGCCTGTCGAACAAGTGAGTTGTGAGGCGGATGTTGACATTCGCTTGTTAGTTGGCCCGGAGGTAGTGGCGGGTTCGACGCGCTTAAAAGCGGGTACGGTGACAAAAATGGCTTTGAATATTATTTCGACTGGGGTGATGGTGAAGCTGGGGAAGGTTTACGGAAATCGCATGGTTGATGTGGCGGTGACAAATAAGAAATTGCGCGATCGAGCCGTGAGGATGCTGCAAGATTTGACTGATTTGAA
>DMYK01000212.1 GCA_003483675.1 Microcoleaceae cyanobacterium UBA11344 | reverse complement strand
TAAACTAGAATTGCTCGAAGTTTCTGGAGTCTGACATGGAAACAATGAAACTGCGATCGCATATTGGAACAGATGGCATATTGCTTCTCCAAATGCCCGCTGAGTTTAAAGATACTTCTGTTGAAGTGGTAGTAGTTGTACAGCATCTACCATCTGAGGAAGTTAAACCGAAGTATAACGCTTGGGGAAACGTGACTACTAAAAAATCAATTCAAGCAGCAATTGCTAGAATGCTACAACTGCGGAAAGAAATTGCTTTGGCTCAAAGCTCAATCCGTGAAATGATAGAAGAAGGGCGCAGGTTTTAATGCAGTTTGTATTGGATTGTTCTGTTTGCCTTCTTTATTACCACACCCGCTGAATTGGATAAGCATCAAAAGCTTCATCGCGACTAATCAAAACCAGCGAATGATTCATCGTCTGTGCTACCAAAATGCGATCGAAAGGATCTCGATGATGCAGGGGAAGACTTGTGTAAATCTCAGTGTCTTCAAATGTAATTGGTAGAATTTGAGCGTTAATGTATTGCAATTCTTTCGGAAGGTCTTCAAACGATCGATTCAGTTGAAGCTTGCCAACATTAATTTTAATGGATATTTCCCACAGGCTGGCAATACTGAAATACAAACCTGTTTTAGTATCGATCGCTTCTTTTGCTTTACTACCTAGATTGGAATCGCCAAGCAAGTACCACAGAAAGGCATGAGTATCTAAAAGAAATTCCATGTTACATATATTCCTTTAAATCTTCCAGCGGTTCATCGAAATCATCAGACATAACGATTTGACCGGCCCAGCTACCATAACCATGAGGTTGTTCAAGTTGTTCGGGAGATGATTCAGTTTTTGCGTGTTTTTCAAGTAAATATTTTGCATAATGCAATATCTCTTGTTTGAGAGATTCTGGCATCTTGACGACTGTTTGAAAAATCTCTAGATCGATAGTCATGATTTTTGTGCAATTTTTACGCTGATCATGTTTACTCATTATACTGTAATTGCAGTCAGAAGGTATTTGGTGCCAGGGGCGATCGCAACTCCTGCAATGATCGCAGTGTTTGGTATTTGCTGTGAAGGGCGATCGCCTTTTGTGCGTTATGGGCGATCGCGATCCATGCAATCATCTCTACTTCATATACTAGGCTGCTCGATAAAATTCTTTAGAGCCCTAAGAAACTTACCATTAAGATTCATAAAATCTTCCCACTTAAAGCCGCCAAATTCATCTCCCCAACCATGTGGCAGGAATACTTGACGCTCATCGATTTTGAACCATTCTGCCGATTCGTGAAGCTCCAGACTTGCCACGACGTTTGCGAAAGCGTGTAAGGCATCTGATGGTGTTACGATCGCTGACAGCTTTACTGTGTTATTGATTGTTAACCCAATATCGTCACTTTTGTGTTGAGAATCAGCTAAGGATGGACATCTAAGAGAAATCAAAGCTTTTTCGTTATCGATTCGACGGATTAAAAAGCTATAACCTGGCTTATAGGATAGTCTTTTTGCTAACTCATTCAATAGCAGAAAATTTTCTTCCATATTCTTTGTGGTGTTCTAAATTACCTAACTCATTCAGTTACTAGAAACTAAGACTAATTGCTGCGACCTAATTTAATAGTCAATCGCAAATTATCAACACAAGCACTAACTAAAAGCTGGCCCGCATCAGTTAATGCTTCAGACTTTATTAAACCTTGATAAGCTATATCAGCAAAGCCAAGTGTTTCAGCCCAGTAACTCTCAGCTTCCGAGTACAACTTTTCAGATGAAAACCAAGGAGAAGACACAAGTTTAGCCCATACAGCCGCCCCGGCAGAAAAGGTCATTAGAGCATGAATGACCTGTCTAAGAGGACGGTTTCTGTTTTTCCAAGGAGAGAAAACCTGTGGTGAATTTCCATCTGTTGTGTAAAGACGCACATTTTTTTCTATTAGATTAACTTTGGTATGAAAAAACTCATGCACCATTTGTACGCACAAGTGGCATCTTTCTTCCATTCGATCGGCTTCAGAATCGAAGTCTTGCCAAGCCCAACCAGGCAACTGTGATACAGAACCAGCCTTCCGTGTAGTAGGAGAGAAACGAGGCAAGACAGTGTACACCTTCATCACGCGACTCATGCTGACACCAAGTCCGATATCTAGGAATCCAAGCATATCCAAGCAGAGACGGATTTCATCATGCCTGGTGCTTACAGCCGAAACATCATGAACATAATCTTTTTCAATGAAATTAAACTCATTTCCCGCTGCTGCTGGTTGAGTGATTGCTGTGGAAATACGAATTCCCGATCGTGTAAAGCTATCTGGCAACCAAGTTATGCGATCGGATTTACAGTCAATTAGCACCTCAATTGCTTGTTCTGTAATTTCTCCAAGATTGCTATCTCGCATAACAGCCGCCGCTCTAGCTAGCGTAGGGAAACAAAGAAGAGCTCCAGCAGCAACTTTCACGTTTTTGAGAGGATCTAAACCTAAACTCAAACCCCCACTCAGCGGTGAAAACAGACTATAAAAATTAATTAGAAAGTCCTGAATCCTACCAGTATCACCGCTGACATAAGCTTGGAAAAGCGATCGAGATTTTGCTTCCAGTTCCCGATATTGCAAAAACAAACCGCTCAACATATCCACATCATCGCTTTGTTTGAGAAGCGCTGCGGCTAGCTCATAACCTTGATTGCTGAGAATATGCAGCATGGCTATATGTCGGGTAGCTGACTCCTCGACATATTTAATCAACGCATTTTGGTAGAACAGTTGAGTATCATCTAGCTTACAGGTCAACTCCAAGTCAACAGTTCCAATCTTAGTTTCTTGCTCTGCACACACGATCATAAAGGAACGTCCTTATGAGATACCAGATAGTTCAGTGGATAAATAATCTTTGATGTGATCGATGAGAATTATTAGGTCTTCACAATAAATTGATTCCCGATTAAAGCCATGCTCTGAACTATAACGATGAGGCAAATATCCGCCACCACAGATATCAAACAAGCGACAATCAAGACACTTCTGTGGTGCCGAAAACTGCTTATTAGATAGTGCTGTTACCAGAGGCAAAGATTCTAAAGCTTCAATCGGATGAGAATTCAGTGACATACCTGTTTTGGTAGCACCATGATATGCAGTTTTCAAAACATCTAGTCCGTGATAAGTGCCATCAGTCTCAACCACAATCACTCCATCACTTAATGCCCCATAGGAATCATAGCCTCTCTTTCCACCCATTAAAAGCTTCATGATAGTTCTGAATATACGAACTTCCATCTTGGTTTCTGAAGCTAACCAATAATCGAAAAGAGCAGATAGCCATCGACCAAAAGTTCCTGGGGGATACTTATCGTAGGGAAAAGTATCATAGTTGAAATCTGGCAGTAGAAAATCTATAGCAGTGGTGTTTATTTCCTCAAAGAATGTCAATAGCTCATAAGGATCTATTTCAGGATTCGCAACGGTGAGAAAACCTCCAAATACAGACCCTCCAGACTTGGGATTACGCAGCTTTTCTACACCAGCGATAATCTGCGAAAAGCTGCCACGCCCTTTGGCATCAACTCGCATAATATCGTTCCATTCTTGCGGCCCATCAATACTCACACCCGCACGGACATTGAAGTCTTGAAATACCTGTACAATGTCATCGTCTACCAGCGTTCCATTCGTTTGAAGTCCGAACTTTATATCAGCTTCAACATCCTGAAAACTACTTCGCAAGATAGTGAAAAAATCCCTAAGTTTAGAAGCTCCGAGTAGCAGAGGCTCACCCCCATGAAAGACTACAATAAGCTGCTTTAACTTACGCTCGCGAACATAGCTACTGAGACGATCCGCCAGAAGCTGGATCGTCTCAAAACTCATCAAAACTGGCTGCTCTCTCCAAGTTTGATCTGGGTGCTCATACATATAGCAATAGGAACACTTGAGATTGCAACGACTCACGATTTTAACTACAACTGTTGTTATAGGTCGGACTTCGTAGAACTCAGTTCTCTGGGGTAGAAGCAACTCAAGTGACATAAATTTTCCTTCAAGCTATACTGTAGAACCAAAATCATTGTTGGGGAAAAGCCTTCCCAGCCAAGCATCTTTTCTGTAATAATCTGACTTAATCAGTAGTATGACTACTGAAATCAGACCAAGCAATTGGCTCCTTGCCCATACGTTCTGCTTGAATCGCTTGAATCGCAGCTACAACTTTTGGATTAATTTTATGTAACTGTTCCTCTTTCAAACCATTAACTGCAATTTCAGCAACAGGTTTAGAACCAAGATAAACTGTCATTTATTTGCCTCACACATTTGATTGATTTAGCATTGCCCTATTATTTGTGAAAATCAAAGCTTTGTCTACCACAAAAATGTTCAATTTTGCCTACAGTTTTTTCTTGTTTCATTTTATTTTATCTATTTTTGTACAATTTTGTACAATTTTGTTCTAAAAAGCGGATAAATGTGTATAATACAAAA
>DMYK01000039.1:2903-8196 GCA_003483675.1 Microcoleaceae cyanobacterium UBA11344 | reverse complement strand
GTTAATAGCTGCATTATGATCGCGGTCAAGACAGCACCCACAATGTGGGCAGTCATGCCATCTCTCATGCAGTTGTTTAGGCACTTTACCGTCGCAATTAGAGCAATCTTGTGAAGTATTATAGGCCCTTACTGGGACTACCAACTTTCCCAGCATTTACGGCTTTATTTGTTAGTATTGACAGAAAGCTTGACCACCCAGCATCCAACACAGATTTAGCCAATCTTGTACGAGCAAGCCCTTTGACGTTCAAATCTTCGACTGCGATTACGTCGTATTTTGACAGCAGGTGTAATTAGCCGTCTTGAAATGAAAGTCCTTGCGTTTATCAGCAACTTTCTTGTGTTGCTTGCCCAGTTGTTTAACTGCTTTTTGCCTGCGGTTGCTTCCTTTTTTGCGTCGTGAAACGCTTTTGGATTACCCGTAGGCGTTTTTGTGCCTTGCGGTAATATTGAGGAATAGCAACCGTTTCACCTTCGGAAGTTGTTAAGAATTCCTTTAAACCTACATCAATTCCAGTGATTTTATCTGGGTTGAAGTCTGGCTTAATTTCGGGAACTGTCTCGTCTTCCAATGAAAGCGTAATGTAGTAGCCGTCAGTTGTTTTGGTGACGGAGGCTGTTTTAACATTAAACCCATCAGGCAGAGGGCGATGCAAGATTACCTTAACTTTTCCGAACATTGGCAAATTTATTAATTTGTCTTGCAAACATCCCTCTTTGATCTGGGGATAAGTGAAAGTTCGGTAACGATTGCGTGCCTTAAAACTTGGTCTACCGCTACGCTTTCCATTGCTATCACTTTTGAGAAATCTATCAAAAGTTACTTTAACTCGTTTAGCTACATCTTGGAGGACTTGAGAGTAAAACTCGGTGTGCCGAGGCTGGGATTTTTTGAGTTGAGGTAGCGGCCTTTTCTGGCTGTAATAATCTGGACGTTCCTGTAAATCAGGTAGGTGGCAAGCCAGAGGGCAAGCTTTAATCGGAAATCGGCCTTGCTTATATCGGTTAATGCGATCGGCCAGCAAAAAGCTGTATTGAGCACAACAGCACGACAGCCATCTGTCAGTCTCAGAGGCTGGGGGAAACGTAGGGCGTAGGTTGAACGGATATGCAGACTTCATTTGCAGGCGGCTTCCTGTAACTAAGACTCAGTATACACGGCGGAAGCTGAAGCTGTAGCGACTTTTACTATTCGGGTCAATCCCGCGCTAGCGATAGATTACGTCGATGGCGCGGGGATTCCGGCGTGTTGCGGATGGAATTAAACGGACTTGATGCAGTAGCCTGAAGGCACACAAACAGCCGAGCCCCCTCCAAGTTTTTAAATTATGGTCAAGATTCACGGGGCCTTTCACTTCGGCATTGATTGGCCCTCCGGTCCAGGAGAGTGAATGGTTGAGAGCTTCGCCCGCTTCTCTCGCGATCGCGCTTGGCATTCCCATATTCTAACGTAGCGCCGTTTAAATCCCTATTCTGCCTGTCGCCTGCTGAACTGCGGTTGATTTGACGGTGACCAGTCGTCTCGCATCTAATACCGTCGCGTGCGGCGATCGAAGTCTAAGGTGCGATCGCCCTTTTGTGCGCACCGTAGCCGAAAGCCAGCCTTCTACCAGCCGTTGACTTTTTTCGGCCTTGAGGTGTAGCGGTCCCCCAGTTTTGCTACTCTTGAACAAGTGGGATTGATACTGTAAACCAGAAGTTGTGGCGATCGCGATCGGGCAATGCTTGCTTGACGCTCCTGAGTCAGGCAGTGCGATCTCTTGCTGCTAAAGTTGGGAAAGGGATGCCGATCTGGATTGGTAAAATAACATCAAGCGAGAGGACGATCAATGTGCTGTATCTAGCAGAAGTACAAAAACAGAGAAGTGGCTTTAAAGGCCTCGGTGGCGGTAAGGCTGAACTGAAACTGCTAGCTTGTCAGCGGGGAGAACACAATTGGAGTGCAATCTCGATCGATGATGTGATTCCAGTGGAGGAAGCTAATAAGTTTAACGACGGCACTTTGGTGCTGGTGGAGTTGAGTGCTAGCAAGCAAGTGCAGCGGATTCAGGAGGCGGCCCGCCAGTTGGTGAGCATTCTGCAAAATTTCTCGCGGTTGCAGGACAAGTTTAAGGATAAGGAAGAAGAAATTGAACAGTGGAAGGCTTCTCTGACGTTTTCGAGTCAGGAGCTCAATCGCCGGGAGATGGAAATGCAAGCCCGGGAAGAGCAGTTGGCTCAAATGGAGGATGAGTTGGAGCGGCTGGAGGCGCAGCGCTCGGAAATCGAAAATACTCGAGATGAAGCTAACCGATTGCGGGATGAGGTCGATCGCAGTCGTCTTGAAATTGAGAGGGCTTGGGAACAATTGCGGGGCCAGCAGCAGCAGGTGGCGACTCAGCAGTCTCAGGTGCAGCAAGGGGCGGTTGTCGATGCACAGCAGGCCCAAAGGATTCAGGAGTTGATGAACAAGCTGGGTGAGGCAGTGGCTTCGGCACAAGGGGTTCGAGAACAACTGAATCAGTCTTTGGGTGTTGTGGGGGCTCAGCAGGCAATTCTGGATCTACACTGGCAGCAGTTGGAGCAAAAACGGGCCAATGCTCAGCAGCAGCAAGTTGAGGTCGATCGACAACATCAAAATATCCAGAACCGCTGGCTGGAGTGGTATCAAGCGGCTGATGCTTTGAGTCTCGCCAGGGTCGATCGAGCCAGGCAGCAAAGTACCCTCAGCGCTAAAGAGGAGCAGGTTCAGTCGTGTCGTTTGCTCTTTCGCGCAGTTGAGGAGCTTAAACAGCAACTTTCGAGGCTGGCATCGGCAGCGGGTACAGCGGGTACGGTGCAACAAGTAGTAGATGTGCAAGCTCTGGAGAAGATGCCAGTTGACGAGTTGCAGAGGCTAGTCCAAAATCTGCAACAGGATTTAGAAAAGGTGTTTCGGTTTGTGAATGACCAAGAAGAGGAGTTGACGCTCCAGCAGGAGACAATTGAGGAACTGCAAAAGAAGATTCAAGCCGCTAGCGAGTACGATCGCATGGCTTTGGAAAATGAAATGGCAGATGAGCTGGAAAGTTATCAGATGTTGAATGAAACTCTGGTGGGACAGCGGCTGAGGTTGCGGGAACGGGAAGATGTTTTGAGCCAGCATCAGACGGTGCTGTGGCGCAGGCTGGGTACTGCGAATCCTCAAAAACAAGATCGAGACATGGATTTGGGGCCGATAATTGCACAGCTCGATACTCAGCGACAGCAACAGGGGAATGATTTGCAAAGGCTGGAGCAGGAAATTCAGCAGTTGCGAGATGTCATAGCTCAAATTGATGGTAATGTCAACCGCCAAAATGGGGAAATTGAGGCGAAGCGCTATGAAATTAAACAGTTAGAGCAGAATGTGTTCAACCAGAAAGGTGCTGTGGCGGAACTTTGGGGCCGGGTGAATGTTTATCAAGAAATGTTGCAGCCGGTGCAGGATAATTTGAGGGGGCTGCGCGAAAAGCTGGAAGGGATGGCGGGGATACTCGATCGATCTGTGCACAGTGGTGAGCAGCAAGCTCAGGTAGTTGCTCAGTTGCGGGAAGTTCTTTCGGGTTTGATCAATCTGCCTTAGTTGTCAGTTGGAAGTTAACTTTTTAGATCCAAAATGATCGCAGGGTGTTCGACTCGAGCGATCGCTCCACCGGGAAAGGGATCGGTTTGCGATCGATTGGGGGCTAGGATTAAGCTTGTTAGTTTTTCTACGCTTTCAAAGCTGGGGGCGATCGGTAATATTTGTTGTAATAGTTGTCGCATTGCCCGTCGCTGTAAAGCTTGGGGTGCTGCGCGCAAAATCAGGCGGTTTAATTTAACTGGCAGTTGACAATTTACCTGTTCTGGTTCGTTAATTGCCAAAATTGCGCGCTGTAGCAACTCGCTAGCTGCAAGTTCTAGATATTCGACATCGGCGCGGAGGATTTCGGCTGTTTGACCTAGTGCTTGTTGGACTTTTGGGTTAAAATGAGTTTCTAAATAAGGCAATAATTCACCTCGAATGCGGTTGCGGGCATATTGTAAATCTTGATTTGTGGAATCTTCCCAAATGGGTAGTTTTTGCTCTTGACAAAATTGACCTGTTTGCGATCGAGTTATGTCGAGTAGGGGACGAACTAAATAAATTTTGGATTTGGGATTTTGGATTTTGGATTCTGGATTGTCATCGAGATTTTCCCATCGAAAATCGGCAAGGGGGCGAACCCATGTGAGGGCTGAAAGTCCGTCTGCACCGCTGCCGCGAATCAGGTTGTAGAGAAGAGTTTCGGCGCGATCGCTCTGGGTGTGGCCTGTAACAATGTAGGGATAGTTGTGGGCGATCGCAATTTTGGTTAAACTGTGATATCGCCACTGTCTGGCGGCGGCTTCTGTAGTAGCGACGCGATCGGCGGTTTCCAAATAATAGGATATTCCCCAATTTTTAGCTAATTGTGCGACATGATTTGCCGAAGCTTCTGAATCGGAACGCCAGCGGTGATCGCAGTGGGCAATTGCGAGATGCCAGCCCCATTTTGGCTGCAAATCTAGCAGTAATTGGATTAAGCACAGAGAATCTTGTCCGCCGGATACAGCTACTAGAAATCGCTGATTTGGCGGCAATATTTTTCGGTGCCGAAGTGTCCGATGTAGTTGAGCGTGGAGGTTTGTCCATTCAGTAGTCATTAGTCAATTGTTAGTTGTTACTTGTTATTTGTTAGTTGTTATTTGTAAACTGCTAATTTTTAGATATTAGTCGTTAATTATATTTAACACTAATAACGAACAACCAATAACTAATAACCCATAACCAAGAACTAATAACTAATAACTTCTATCTTAGCTCCACATTCCTACACTGTGAGGGTGATTGTCTGGATACCTAGAACTAGGAAAATCCTTACTTGCTGTTGAGTCGCTGATATTTAATTCGTCATCTGTATCAGTTTCGTCTGAGCTATCTGCTGGATAGTTTGGCGCGATATCTTGTGCGTCGGAGGCTGCGGTGGTTGGTGAGCGAAGTCGAACCATCAGGGCTTGTTGTTCCGGCAGATCAGGCTCGTTCTGGCAGAACTCCAAACGCAGCCTAATTTTGCCTTTTCTCCAAGCTTTTCCTGCACTTAAAACTTCGCAATCCATACCGTCGGTAAACAACTTTTCTTCTGGCAATTTTGACTGCATAATCGTCAAAAATTCGCTGACTTTAAAGGTGCATTGATACATTAAAGCGCTGGCAGGAGTAGACAAAACATCGTCTTCTTTGAGAAAATTTTGCGAATCGTCCATCTCAATTGTCCTTTCAGGAAGTTGAC
>DMYK01000039.1:0-2865 GCA_003483675.1 Microcoleaceae cyanobacterium UBA11344 | reverse complement strand
ATTAGAAAAACCAGCCGTAGGAATGTAAACCCTTGCCTAATAGATTAACTCCTAGATAGCAAATCCAAACTACCAAAAAACCTGTGGCGGCTAAAATTGCTGGGCGTCTTCCCTGCCAGCCGCGAGTAATGCGGGCGTGGAGGTAGGCAGCAAAAATCAACCAAGTAATCAATGCCCAAGTTTCTTTGGGGTCCCAACTCCAGTAAGATCCCCAAGCTTCGTTAGCCCAAACGCCGCCGGCAATAATGCCGATCGTCAGTAAAGGGAATCCTAAACCGATGATGCGATAGCTAATGTTATCAAGAGTGGATGCTAGATTCAAGCGCTGGGGCGAGAGAATTTCTGCGGTTTGAGATTGGGCGGTTGAGGAGGTTTGAGCTGTTGGCAATTCGAGCACTGCGGTATTGCCGTTACCGTTATTGCTGGAGTTGAAAGATGGTTCAATAAAAGCTAATCCGCTGTCGGCGACGGTTTCTAAGCTTTGAGGTGGGGGGTTTTGAGGGCGTTGGAGGCGGTAGTTGCCGTTGCGGGTGCTGCTGGTACCGAAGGAACTGCCGGTGAGTTCGATGTTTTGGCCGCGGGTAACGATCAGGAAGGCGATCGCCAGTAATGCTCCTACCATTAAAGTTGCGTAACTGAGCATCATAACGCTGACGTGCATCATCAGCCAGTTGGACTTGAGGGCGGGTACTAGGGGTTCTGATAACTGCATGGTTGCGGGCAGTGTCAGGGCGGCAAAGGCGGAAATTGCCATTGCTACGGGCGATGTCGCTACTCCCACTAAGCGCGATCGGCTCATGTTTTCAGCGACTAGGTGGATGGCTGTAATTCCCCAAGTCAGGAAAAATAGGGATTCGTAAAGATTGCTGAGAGGGAAGTAGCCGGCTTCGATCCAGCGGGAACCGAGTAAAGCGGCGATCGACAGATTGGCGATCGCCATTCCTGCGGTTCCCAAGGCTGACAAATAGGGAATGCCGGGAAAAGCTGCACCAGCCCAGTAAATCAGCATTGTCGAGAACAGGATGGCAAAAGAGATATTGTCCAGCCAGTTCTGGAGTACAACCAGATCCATAAAAAATCCTCCCGTAAAGTTTTTACTTAGTTGATGCTAGATCGATCGTACTGGGATTCGGGAGTTTTGGGTTTTGAATTATAGCCGAAGGAAGAAGGAAGAAGTTCGGCAACGGATTCTGCAACGGATGTAACGGATG
Organism: Microcoleaceae cyanobacterium UBA11344; assembly: GCA_003483675.1. GTDB lineage: Bacteria > Cyanobacteriota > Cyanobacteriia > Cyanobacteriales > Microcoleaceae > Microcoleus. Next base: position 1,654 of record DMYK01000039.1, on the reverse strand, counting down.
TAACGGATGTAACGGATGTCAGTCAGAAGGAAGAAGGAGGAAGGAGGAAGGAAGAACGGAAATCCAGTTCCCTGCGATCGACTAATCTTGACTACCAAGGATTGCCAATCATTCTAAAACCAGCCCAATAATAGGGATGGGAGAAATTCGGACTGGGTGTGTTGGCCAAGGACGGCGGCAGTGGCAGGTTTCCAGAAGAAGAGTGCAGCATCCCGCCTTCAATGCGGATGGTTTGGCGCAACATCGCTAATTGCGCTTGCCGCAGGGCTTCTGACTTAATAGGAGCATTTCTTAACTGGCCGTAAAACTCCGACATCAATCCCAAACTCCCCTCGTCGCTAACATACCAGAGAGTCGCCAGAGCCGATTTAACACCTGCTTGCACGGCCAAACCGCCAAAGCCCAACTCTGCATCCCGATCGCCCACAGCAGTCTTGCAAGCACTCAAAACCAAAAGTTCAACTTGCGGGCTGTGCCATCTCATTTGGCGCAACTGATCTAAGCGTAATTTATTATCCCACAATTGAATGAAAGAATTGCTGGGGTCTCCCGACCTAAATTCGGCGTGGGTAGCAAGGTGAATTATGCCAAAGGGCTGCTGCTGGCGCTGGGATTGCAAATTTGCCAGAGTGAAAGCTTGGTTCAAGAAAGACTTACCGGGCCACTGCTGCGGAGTGATCGAGGATACTTCTAGTTCCACCGCAGGTAAAGGACTCATATCTGGAAATTGCGACGCCCCCATTGCCAGAAGTAGGGTATTTTTGAAATTGGCGGTGCTGGTATCGGTCAAAGTCAGACTGGGCATGGAGCCGACACTGTAACGCTCAATCAGAAAGCCTTTGCCGTCGTGGAGGGCGGCGATTGGTATCGATCGCAGCGCTGTATCTGAGATCAAAGATAAGTTGTTAATGCCTCGCGCTTGGAGTTCAGATTCGATCGGCGCTAGGATCATCCGATAAAGCTGCTGAGCAAAAGGCAAATAACTTGTAGTATTGCGCTTGATCGGATTAGTCAATTCATTGCGAAATCTCTGAACTAGGGCCATGACTTCGGTGCGGGAGGTTTGCGGTACCCGCACGAGAACGGGATCGCCTGAAGCTGTTACCACTATCAGTTCGAGTTCCTCGCTGGCTTGAATTTGCTGTTCCACGCGCAAGATGGACGAACTGGTGTAGTCGCGAGGGACGGTTGAACCTTTGGGTAGAAAGCTGATATAGATCAGAGCTGGTTTAATGCCTGTGGCTGTTTGGACGCGGCTCAGCGTATTTTGGGCATCTGCTAGGGTGGCGATCGCATTTGGTGATGGCAACTTCAGATAATCGACAAAATCCCTAGTAAATCTCTCCTCTACGGGAAAAACAACCGAGCCGAAGTGGCTGGGCAAATTGTTCATGTTGATATTCTGGGTCAATGAGGGTAAATTGCGCTGTTGCAAGGAATTAGATATTTCACGAAGCTGTTGTGAGTTCGGGGAAAATAGAGGATTTGTGTTCGGTAGCGGACTCACTGGGAGTGCAGGAGCAAGATTCGGTGTCGGTATCGGTGCGAGATTAATGGGCGCGACGGGGGGCGCAACAGGTATGGGATTGACTGAAACTGGGGGAGGCGACACTGGTGCTGCTGTTACAGGTGGAATTATCGGGGCGATCGGCAC
>DMYK01000037.1:536-2909 GCA_003483675.1 Microcoleaceae cyanobacterium UBA11344 | reverse complement strand
CATTTTGAGACAACTGCTCAATAGATTCGTGCAGACGCAATTTTATATCCTGGAGTCGTCTTTCATGGTCGTTTCTAGACTGACCTAAGTTGAAAGATAGAGATCGGGCGTGGTGTGAGGTAAAATCTCGATTAGCCTCGCTGATTTGATTGTCAATTTGTTGTTTGAAATAATTATTTCGCTTCACTTCATCCTCTAAAGCAGAGAAAGATTCCATGTAGCAAATACTGGGTATTGTCAACTGTACAGATGCTGGCGTTTGCATCAGCAACGTACTAGCTTGAGGGGCACGCCCTGTGGCAATACTCATCAAAAAGTTTGTCTCTATATACAAAATGACCAAGTTGCACTCCTGCTTTTGTTGTTCCACCAGTCAGCCTTTGTAACAAGCCAATGATTGCTATCTGTTCTGATGCTGGTGGTATTTCCGATTTCCAGTTATATGCTAAGTCTCGCAGCCATGATTCGGTTAGACCCTCTAAGTAACCCTCAGACATCCATTTTTTGCCAAATTCAGGCTCATAATAACGAAGTATCTCACCAGTGTTTAGAGAACAAACAGGTTCAGATAAGTTTACTCCGTCCCATTTGAAAATCAGAATTTGTTCGGTGTCAACAAACATAGCATAGGGAATTATGGTGCGTTGCTCGGATATCTTCGCTAACACAGCTTTCATCCAAGATATCATGTAATCAGCAATCCTTTGCTTTGCTGCTGTTTCTTGAGCTTGAATGATTTTGACTTCAATGAGGACGACTACCCGATCGTCCTTATCTAAGGCGATAATATCAACATCGATCGGCGTTTCGATTTCTAAGTTTTCGGCGAGCATAGATTTCCATCCTAAATTAGCTGAAAATTGTCAGAACCTGACAACTATTTTAGCACTAACAAAACTACAGCGTAAGCCGCGATTCCTTCTTCTCTCCCGACGGGGCCTAATTTTTCGTTGGTGGTGGCTTTGACACCTATTTGGTCTGGGTTTACTTTGAGGACGTCCGAGAGGCGATCGCGCATTTGATGAATATGCGGTTTCAGCTTCGGGCGTTCTGCTACAATTACAGAATCAATATTGCCTATTTCCCAGCCTTTATCTAATATCAACTGGTTGACTTGTTCTAGTAAAACTAAACTATCAGCACCTTTCCATTTGGGGTCAGTTGGTGGGAAATAATGACCGATATCTCCTAAACTTAATGCTCCGAGCATTGCATCCATGATAGCGTGAGTCAGCACGTCTGCGTCGCTGTGTCCTAATAATCCTAATTCGTGGGGAATGTTCACGCCGCCCAGGATGAGGGGGCGATCGGGAACCAAGCAGTGGATGTCGTAGCCGTTGCCGATGCGGATGTTCATGGGAGGTTGAGGGTTAGAAAAAAGTAGACAGTAGATAATTATTTCACATTTTTCAGACTCAGGCAAAAAAACTTGTATTACTGTTCCGAATTTGAATTTATCATGAATTTGTGAAACCCTCGATAGTTTTGGGGCGGTCTATTTGAGCTGATTAAATCTATAGGCTACTTTACTAAGGTCGATCGAGAAATTAGCAACATCCCAGCGATCGCATCCCAAAGCGATCGTCGCCCGGCCACAGAATCCGATCGCCCCAAGCGACGCCATCTCTCAAACAGGTGATTGGTTTGGGCCCCAACAGGGCGATCGCGCGATCGTCCCCCAACTCTCTTTCTTTGAGAACAAGCACCATCAGGGGTAAGTAAGTTATAATTCGTTACGGAAGCACACAGAGATTTTTTGTCAGGAACTCAGGGAGTCAACGCCACTGAGCTTGTAAGAAATTGCAAGCTGTTCTGACCAGACCCCTCGATCGCGAGGAGACGTTATTTAGGTCACGATACCGGCGAATGCGACGCTAGTTTTCCGCTCTATCGTTTGCAGTTAAACAAACTTAAAGTCACTCTCGTTAGTGCTGCAAGCTTAACAAGCCTTTATAACCAGGTCGAAGCGAACACATTCGACTACGCGAGCGTGCACCGCATTACCCCGAAAGGGAGATTGAGGCAACCATACCTCACCGGAGAGGCAACCATACCTCTCCAACCCCGAAAGGGGATTGACGGGGACTAAAGTCCCCCTTAGAGTTTCCCTCTCAGGTCTAAAGACTCTGAGTTTCCCACTTACCGAGCTTTTTTATGAGTAAACCCCCAGTTCATGCGTTTTTTGTAGGCAGAGCACTTGCAGAAGCACTATACGAGCAATTAGAAAGCGCCGCAACCAACGCTCTCTCAGAACTTGGCAAATTTGACGCCGAACAAAGACAGCGACTGCGGCAGTTCACCGATCGAGTCGTGGAACGAGCCAATCGAGAAGCCGATTCAGCGATTCAGAACCGCACCGGCACTGCAACCACC
>DMYK01000037.1:0-455 GCA_003483675.1 Microcoleaceae cyanobacterium UBA11344 | reverse complement strand
AGCAGTTTGCCCTAGCGCCCCATTTCACCCCCAACAACTTACTTACTGCAAGAGCGCAAAACGATGCGCTCCTACTTCCCCTCAAAGCCACGACATAAAATCAGCAATTTAGGAACCCAAGTGTCTGCTCTCCTTGATGACTCTGTTAATTCCCAGCGATACACCCAGCTTACTGGCGATGCCGTTTTGCCAAAAACCCCTGGCAAATCCTACAAAAGTAAAGCTTATCGCTGGAACCGCGAAAAATACTCTCGTCGGCGACGCTTCTTCGACATTTGGGCCTTCGTATTGCTCTGGCTGGCTTCCCTGTGGCTCGACAGCAAAGATTGGAGCTACTGGAAAGGCGTTACTGAAGAAAAGAAAGTTGCTAGACGGCGCTTTCAGGCTATCTGGGTGCGAGAAACTCTCCTGGATTTGGGCCCCACTTTCATTAAGGTAGGTCAGTTATTTTCGAC
>DMYK01000589.1 GCA_003483675.1 Microcoleaceae cyanobacterium UBA11344 | reverse complement strand
TTCGATCGCTCGTGGCATTTTGCTTTACCTTCAACAAAGATAATATTCGGGCATGGGGCATGGGGCATGGGGCATGGGGCATGGGGCATGGGGCATTGGGTATGGGGCATTGGGCATTGGGCATTGGTAGCAACTGCCACTTCGACTACGCTCAGTGACCAACTGACAACTGACAACAGTGAACAGTGAACAGCCAACAGTGAACAGTCAACAGTCAACAGTCAACTAACTAACAATTAACAAATGACGACAGACTCTGGACAACAAAGAATCGGTATTTTTGATAGCGGCGTGGGTGGTTTGACTGTTTTGAGGGAGTTGTACCGACAATTGCCCAAGGAATCAATACTTTATTTTGGAGATACGGCTCGGTTGCCCTACGGCACTCGCGGGGCAGCGGAAATTGTGCAGTTTGTCCGCGAAATCATGGCTTGGCTGGTGAAACAGGATGTCAAAATGGTGATTATGGCCTGCAACACCAGTTCTGCTTTGGCGATGGAGATGGTGCTGGCTGAGTTTGATATTCCGGTGCTGGGAGTTATTCTGCCGGGGGCGCAGGCTGCGGTGCAGCAAGGGAAGCGGATCGGAGTCATCGCAACTCCTGCTACGGCTGCTAGCAATGCTTATCGCAATGCGATTTTGGAAATGGATAATTCTTGCCTGGTTTGGCAGGTTAGCTGTCCGGCTTTTGTGCCACTGGTGGAGCAAAACCGCATTTATGACCCTTACACTTGTGAGGTGGCGCGGGAATATTTGGCTCCTTTGATTCAGCAGCGGATTGATACGCTGATTTACGGTTGCACTCATTATCCGCTATTGGCTCCGGTGCTGCGATCGCTTTTGCCTGTTGGGGTGCAGTTGATCGATCCGGCTGTGCGGGTGGTGGCTGCTGCTGCTCAAGAGTTGGAGCTTTTGGGGCTGCGGAATGCTGGTACTGCGCTGCCGACTCGCTTTTGTGTGAGCGGCCCTCCACAGCAGTTTGCCGAATTGTCTGTGCAGTGGCTGGGCTGTACTCCTGCGGTTGAGAAAATTTCGCTGCCGGCTGTTGTACGATCGCCCGTATCCATCGAATCTGCTGAATAGCTACGAAATTTAATTGATCGCATCACCCCACCCCCCAAATCCCAGTTTGCTTCTTGATTTAGGGGGTTGATTTTTAGCTGCAATGCCCCATGCCCCAGGCGCCATGCCCCATGCCCCATGCCCCATGCCCCATGCCCGTACTCAACCGGACTTGATACTAGACATCCATTTGTAATAAAATTCAACAAAAGCTTTGATGTTTAAACAAATAATGTCCTATATATGCTGGAGCCATTCAGCCTTGAACCATGTCACCCTATGTATCGCAAGCAGTTTTACTTGTAGACGGCTATAACATGATTGGGCTTTGGCCTCGACTCCGAGAAAAGCGCGATCGCGACGAACTCGAAACAGCTCGCCGTGAGTTAATAGAAGTTTTAGTTAACTACAGCGCTGTTCAAGATTTTGAGGCTCGACTGGTGTTTGATGCTCACTATCGAGATACTCCCAGCGTTAAAGAAATTATTACTAAACATTTATCGGTGCACTACACTGACTTCGGTCAGACAGCAGATACTTATATTGAAAAATCTTGTGCTAGTTTGCGCTATGAATTGCGATCGCGATCGGGAAAAGGCCGCATGATTGTCGCCACCTCAGACCGAGCGCAGCAACTAACAGTCGTCGGCTACGGTGCAGAATGGATGTCAGCCGATCAACTGGCGGCTGATGTCGAATCCACAGCCCGCCGCAGCGAACGCCTGCACAAATCTCGCAAACAAACTTCAAGTCGCTTTCTCGCCAGTTCTCTCGATCCAGAATCTCAACAGCGCCTCGCTAAACTGAGAATGGGGCTGCATTAACTCCTGAAACCCGCTTTCTGTATGACTAAAAAAAAGTTTGCTGGCAGGCCTTGCCAAATTCAGTATGTTGCTGTTACTATTAGCAAATGTGGCAATCAAAAAGCCCCAATCCTCGGTAGCTCAGTGGCAGAGCGGTCGGCTGTTAACCGATTGGTCGTAGGTTCAAATCCTACCCGGGGAGTTACTAAAAATCAGAAGTTGGAATTTTCCAGCTTCTGATTTTTTGTGTTTTCCTAAATTAATGCGGATTTTTGCCAGTCATATCAATTCCGGTTGTATCGGAATGATTTAACCGCAGAGGGCGCAGAGGGCGCAGAGGAAGAGAGGAGAGAGATGAATCATTCCGATGCCAATGGATTTGATATCAATCCTTGACTGAGACTGAGATTCTGAGCGTTGCTCAGAATGACTTAAGACGGTTAATCAACCGGATTGGATATTAAACATCGCGTTCTGTGCGTACCCATTTGGTTTGCCGCTTCAGGATAAAACCCAGATACAAAGGAATTTTCCAGAGTATGTAAAAGGGTACGGATAAAAGAGTTAACCCGGAAATATCGGCACGCCCAAATTTTGCCCAAGCGCCGACAATTGAAACTAAAATCAGTATTCCTTGTATTGCTAAAATGATAGCTGGAATTGGGGATGTTCCGAGGGTTGCTGCTAGTAATGAGGCGGCGAAAGCTGCTATCCAAATGGCGACTAAAAGTGACAGAGGAGGGACGGATAAGTCGAGGGCGATCGCCAATAGGTCAAATCGTTTTTGCTGTAGGGAAGCTGTTGCGAGTCGGGGGGTTTGGGTTAACAATGTCTGTATGTGGCCGTGTTCCCATCGGGTTCTTTGACTTTTGGCTGCTTGCTGCTGTTGTGGTAAACACCCGGTGACTCTGGCTTCGGGGCAGAATATGGTTGGATGTCCGGCGATCGCCAAATCCAAACTCATCTGCATATCTTCAACAATATTGCCGCTTGCTAGGGAAACCGATCGAATTATTGACCAGGGAAAAGCCATGCCGGTTCCTGTTAGTAATGATGGGAATCCTAACTGTTTTAATCCGCTTGGTCGGACTAAGTTTTTTACTAGAAATGCTAAGGCAGAAATGGAATCTTTGGGAGTAGGTAATGGTGGCTGTTCCATTAAATAAGTTGCTTGCACCGGTCGAGAGGAAGCCACTGCAACTCTGGCTAATGTCTCTAAGGCATCTGGCTGACAGATACAGTCTGCGTCAACCATAATTACTACTTCTGGGGGGTCTGAGGCGATCGACTCTAAGCCGAAGTCTAGGGCGTATCCCTTGCCCTTGCGTTCGGTGTCTTGGCGTTCGATCGCAGTTGCACCACAATTACGGGCAATTTCTGCTGTAGCATCGGTGCAGTTGTCTGCAATCACTAACAGGCGATCGTCCGGTGTTAGCTGTGGCAATATTGTGGATATTGTGGCTGCAATTCCTGCTGCTTCGTTGTAAGCGGGAATTAGAACTGCTATTTTGGGACGGGGTAATTTAGTTGTGGCTGTGGAGTTGTGACGCGACAATAAAGCGGCCGTACATTCTAGAAATAGAACTGCGACGGGAATTAGAAGGATTAGGGCGATCGCCAATAGCATCACATCAATAAATAGGAACGCTAGCTGATTATTTTGCACAACTCTAGTACCTTAATTTAATTGTATTTGCTGAGTTCATTGGAATTTTTTAATAAAATTGCACTTTTGTTAACTCAGCAAGTTATCTTACTCAAGGTATCATATCATGTTGATTTTGCCAATCTTAGTATAATAGGAATTACGCACAAACTCATGTAGCGTGCGCAGTGCGCACCTTACATATAGAGTTTTGAACTAAAAATTTGTTAACTCTTTAATTCAAAACTCAAAACTCACGCACTATTTTCGGTGATGTTAGGCTGCATCACGAACAGCAACACTGTCAGATTTTTTTTGAGTTAACTGTGACGGTGTAAATTCTCTGACATATCTGGATACCGATCGCAAATAATGCACCTCCGATCGAATAGAATCCACTGTTGAAAGACTTTCAACTAACTCATCAAATTCATCAGCACTAACTCCAGCACTTTGTAACACTTCTCGATCGAGTCGGCCGTACATTCCTTGCAGAAGTAGCTCGATAATATCCCTGTAGCTAGCGACATCAGTTCCGTAACCTTGCAATTTCTTCGGGTGGATTCCCCACAGCAAAATTTTCAACAAATCTTTGGCTGAACTCCAGGAAAAAGAGGAAGCAATCACTTCTTTTTCCGCTGCTACAAGAACTTGTTTGATTTGTGCTTCCGGGAAATCTCGATCGCTAATTAAGCTTTCCAGATGCGACACTTGTCGATCGAACACCCGGAAAGAAAAAGGAGCCACTTCTGCACTCACTAGATCGCCCGAATCGCCAACAATTCTAAAAGGATCTTCGAGAGCATTAACCAGGAGGTTAATTTCCGTAGGTTTGCTCCAGTCAAACTGTCCGAGGAAAAATGGTTCTTCGTATCCCGGTAAAAGTCCTTGAAAATAAATCGGCAGATTTTTGCCTGACTCAACAATTTTATAGAGTGCTACTTCCAGTGTTTCTGTGGGCCAACCGAGATTTCGCACCATGAGAAATTTCAGTTTTCCGGGAACGGACAAAACTAGGGCGTTCAGCAATAAATGTACGGCTTCGACCAAATTTTGAGCGGTGACGTAGCGGTGGGGAGCATGAACGTTAACAGTCATACCTTGCTGTACTTTGTTGGACATTTGTTCGCAGAACAAGCTGTTTTCCAACATATGAGTAAAGCGAACCATTCCGTAAATTACATCTCCTGCTTGAGCTGCTTTGGCAAATTGCCATTCTGCCAACTTTTTGGAACCTGCGTAAACTTCGGTGGTAAAATATCTAGATGTTTTGCCTGTGGAAGAAAAAACGCAGTGTTCTACGCCGTATTCTTCGCAGAGTTGGATGACGTATTGGGTGCCTATAAGGCTAGTTGTAACTGTTTCTCGGATTTGGATTTCAGCTAATCCGGGGGAGCGTTGAGCTGCTAGGTGAAAAACAATGTCTGGCTTTTCTACTTCAAATATGTATTTCAGCGCCTCAAAGTTGCGAATGTCAGCGGCATAGAATTTTACGACACCTTTGCTGTTATAAACAGGGCGAGTTTCTTCTGGGTTTTGACATCGGGCTTTGTCTGCGGAAATTATTTGATTTGTGCCTAGTTCGAGGAGTTTTTCAATCAAGAATGTGCCGACGCATCCTTCTCCACCAGTTACTAGAATTGTTTTTCCTTTGAGTTTGCTACTGACTGCGGCGTAGAGGTGCACGGAGCGATCGCGCACATCGTAAAAAGGATCGTTTTCTAATTTCCCGTCTGCTTTGTAGGCTGCGATTAACTGGGCGGTCAAAGTTTGTAAAGCAGCCAGGATTTCAGGGTTTTGTGGTTCGCCAGAGCCGGGGGGAACTAGCTGTTGGATGCGATCGATGATTTCCGCTTTGCTTGCACATTCAAATACTTCTGAGGGGTTAAATGCACTCTTCACTTTACTTTCTCCTTGATTTTATAGTGATCGGGTTGCTTTTTCAGGGTTTTTAAACAGATTTTCGAGGGATAGGAGCTTTAAAAAGTTAGCTGGGTTTCAGGATTTTTTAGACTGAAAGCGACTTAATCGGAAATCCACGCGATCGGCTCCTTCACTAATGCTTGTATTCAGCCTACTTGTAGTTTTATTAAGTGCTTTTTCCACCTGCTTACTTTTGGGAATTAGTAGAGTCGGAACCTTTTCTGCAATAAATTTGTCTCTACAATTATAAACTCAAGTTCCTGGCTGTTGCCAACAGTCAAAACCTATCTTTACTATTTATTTGCAATCACCTACGAGTTTTCGCGCATTTTTCAAGTTAATGTAAAGTAAGGCTGGTGTTAAACAAACTTAATAGTAAACTTGACCTCTATAATGTATGGAAAAGGGTAGAGAGTCAAATAGACTCTTACCCTTCAGTTTGGCGCTGCTACCTAGCACTAACGCTGCGTTCTTTTTTGCTGCCTTTAAAGCCGCGAGCATCCGCAGCATCGTAG
>DMYK01000203.1 GCA_003483675.1 Microcoleaceae cyanobacterium UBA11344 | reverse complement strand
ACAGATGGCGGGTTTGCTTAAAGGTGAAGACTGTTATAAAGACCTCCCAGCTAAAGTGAGTCAACAAGTCCTTCGTAAGTTAGAAAAAAACTGGAAGGCGTTCTGATCAGCTCAAGCTGATCAGAGTAATCCATCTAAGTTTTTAGGGAGACCTAAATTACCTAAATACCAAGACAAAGATACAGGACGTAATCTTTTGATCTACATTCAAGCTATCAGTAAGCCTGTAATTAGATGAGGTTGGATTCAATGATCCAAAACTCCTATTAAAGTACCTGTATTACCTAGCAATACTTGCGAGGTACGGATTGATCCAAAGTTAGACCACTAGGTAATTGAGGTTGTATATGAACAAGCAGAAACTCAACACGAGTTAAATCCCAAATGGTCTGCGGCCATTGATATTGGGATAGATAACTTAGCAGCGTTAACATCCAACAAGCCTGGGTTTATACCAGTTCTTGTTGGACGACCAATAAAAAGGAGCAACCAATACTACAAACAAAACATCTAGTTTGACTAGATTTGACTAGCTGTTTTGCAACTATCAGGAACATCAGCAAAATTGCTGAGCAACTCCAAGCGATCGGCTACAAGCTACAAATCGGGTTTTCTGTACAGTACGGGCAGTATATTAACAATGAATCTAGATTCATCAGTTCTCTCGGATAAACAGCCTTCGGGGCTGCGGACGGTAAGACCGATCGGGGTCTCTGGAGTGCATGGCATTGCGTTTTTAGGAAATAGGTTGTTTGCTGTCGATCGGAATGAAGGGCTGCTCTTGGAGATCGATCGAGAAAGTGACAACACTACGGTGTTGAATCCCGATCAAACGGCAAAGTTTGCGGATGCAACTGGGCTGGCTATTTGGGAAGATACCCTTTGGTTTGCACGGGGTGAGGATATTTGTTGCTGTCGGGGCGCAATCAGGGACGGGGCGATCGCTGAACTGAAACCGGAACACTTTGTTTCGCTTTCTTATCCTGCTGACGGGATTGCTGTTTGGGAATCTACGCTGTATGTGACTTGTCAGAGACTGGGCTATATTCTGGTTTTTGACTGCAATACGGGCCGGGAGATTACTCGATTTTACGCTCCCGGTATTGGGGTAGAAAATATTACTGTGCGGGATGAAGAAATTTGGGTTTGCGACAAGACTGAGCAAACTGTTTACTGTTTGGAGCGGGCCAATGGGGAGCTTAAATTTAGCGTGTTAACGCCATTTGAGTACCCCTCTGGCTTGGCTTTTCACAAGGATTCTGAAACTGGGGAAGAAGTTCTTTATGTGGCTTATTCTGGCGAGGAACTTTACATCCGGGATGACCCGAATGCGGAAGATCCTTTTCAGTTGACCAAGCGCGCTCGCACTTTTGTTCACCCTTTGTATTTTCATTACAATCAGGCCGATCGCTACGCTCTGTCAAATGGTTTCTTGATGGAAATGTCTTATGTTGAGGAACTCGCTCCTCTCGATGACGTAAAAATCGAAAATTTGGAGTGGCGGATTGCTTTACCGTCGGAAACTCACAGGCAAAAAGTGAGGAAAATTACGCCGATTGGGATGCCTTTTACTGAGGAAATTCAGGAGGGGGAACGGGTAGCGGTGTTTAAGTTCGATCGGCTTCACAAGCACGAACGGCGAATTTTTGGCTGGAAAGCTTTGTTGGAGGTGCGGGCAATTAAGTATCAATTGTCGCCTCGGGATGTGGAAAAGATTCCTAAGCTGTCGCCTGAGTTTGAAGCTAAGTATTTGGTGGACAATGACAATTTGGCGATGGATACGGAGATTGTGCGATCGGCAGCTGTGGCGGCTATTGGCTCGGAAACTAACATTCTCCGCAAGTTGCTGAGCATTCGCAATTTTGTTTACGACCAACTTGCTTACGGAATTAGACCTCACATTGACACGCCCGATATTGTGCTGCGTCGGGGTATTGGTTCCTGTGGCGAATACGTGGGGGTTTTGTTGGCTTTAGCAAGGTTAAACGGGATTGCTTGTCGCACGATTGGACGCTACAAATGTCCGGCTTTTGCTGACAGAAAAGGTTTGCCGCTGGAGCCGGATTTCAATCACGTTTGGCTGGAGTTTTACATTCCGGGTTTTGGCTGGGTACCGATGGAATCGAATCCTGATGACATCCAAGAAAGAGGCCCTTATCCTTTGCGGTTTTTTATGGGTTTGGCCTGGTATCACGTCGAAATTGGCAAGGGAGTTCGGTTTCAAAGTCTCACAAGTGGCGGTGTTCCTTTGCAGAAGGATGAGGTTTCTGTGGGCACGCTGGCAATTAATCATGTGAGGTTTACAATTTTGTCAGAGTTGCCAGCGGTGTGAAGTCATTGGTCATTAGTCATTAGTCATTAGCCATTAGGAGGCGTTGTGGAATTTTCGGTTGCTAATATTCTGGTTTTGCTGGCGTTTGCACTGCTGGTGACTGTTACAGGTGGTGTCGCTTATTTGACGGCTCTTGAGTGGCGCGATCGCAGACGGTTAGATGAGGCTAAACGGAAAAAGAAATAGCTATTTGCTATTGACAAATTGCAATTTTTATGCTCTAGATCCCCGACTTCTTTAAGAAGTCGGGGATCTAACTATGTTGACCTACTTAATTGTCAATTATCCACTCACGAA
>DMYK01000587.1:15023-15317 GCA_003483675.1 Microcoleaceae cyanobacterium UBA11344 | reverse complement strand
TCGTGAAATTTCAAATCCAGAAAAATCCGCTTTCCCCGCTGTTTTAAAATTTCCAAAATCCCCGGCCCGGAGCTCACAAATAGCTCTAAACCTACTTTCCAAAAAGATACATCGGGGAGTTTGTCCAAAAGCGCGATCGCATCTTCTTGACTCGCAACATCCAAAGCCACAATAATTTTATCTGCGATCGTAGTATCTTTCATAGTAAGAACTTCATAGTAGATTGGTGTCAAAACGTCAAACGTAGTCACAGACTGCTGTTTGGGGTTCGGGTCTAGATCCCCCCTAACCCCC
>DMYK01000587.1:13583-14848 GCA_003483675.1 Microcoleaceae cyanobacterium UBA11344 | reverse complement strand
CAGGTGATTCAAAAGTGAGGTTAACATCAGAAACTTTATCGCCCTCCAACTTCACCCCACCACCCTGCATCAACTTCCGGCCATCACCACTACTTTTGCAAAGTCCGCTAGCACTCAGAATATAAAACAACTTAGCAGGAAACTGTACACTTGCCAAAGAAAACTCTGGCACTGTATCAGCTTCGCCCGCAGCACCTTTAACCAGCGCCATTGCATCTAACTGAGCCCGATCGCCTGCTTCCGAACCATAATACTGACTGACAACATTCACAGCCAAAAGCTTCTGTTTTTCGCGCGGATTTTCCGGCAAAGCATCCAGAGGCAAATCTGTCAATAGTTCAAAATATTGGGCGATCGAACTATCAGCAATTTTCTCCAGCTTAGAATACATCGTCAGCGGGTCATCGGACAAACCGACATAATTATTCAAAGACTTCGACATCTTCTGCACCCCATCAGTCCCGATCAAAATCGGCATCAGCAAACCAAACTGCGGTTTCATCCCAAAATGTCGCTGCAAATCTCGTCCCACTGCAATATTAAACTTTTGGTCAGTTCCCCCCAACTCCACATCGGCCTCCAGGGCTACGGAATCGTAACCCTGCATCAGCGGATACAGAAACTCGTGCAGATAAATCGCCGTTCCTTGCTCGATCCGATTATCAAATCCCTCTTTAGCGAGCATCTGCTGCACGCTCATAGTGCCTAGCAGCTCCAAAATGTTCGCCAAGTCCAAACCGGACAACCACTCGGAATTATAGCGAATTTCTAGCCTGCCGGGGGTGTCAAAATCTAAAATTGGACGCACTTGGTCTAAATAAGTCCGGGCATTTTCAGCCACTTGTGCCGCTGTTAACTGGCTCCGCATCTCCGACTTCCCAGTCGGATCGCCAATTCTTGCGGTAAAATCGCCGATGAGCAATACTGCGGTGTGACCGGCATCCTGAAAAGCTCGCAGCTTGCGGACGCAAATGCTGTGGCCTAGGTGGATGTCAGTCCCTGTGGGGTCAATTCCTAACTTGATCCGCAAAGGTCGATCGCCTTTTGTCAGCAGTTTGACCAAATTTTCGTCAGGGTTGCTAGAATCAGGTCGATCGGGAAAAATCTCACTGATGCCACGGTAAATTCCAGAAAAGTTAGGAGAAATCATAGGGGTGCGATCGGAAACCATAATATTTTGCCAAAGTGCAGCAGAATTAGTTACACTCACTGGTTGACCCATAAAAAAATAACTCTCAAGCTACTATAATCCCAAAGCTTGCCTG
>DMYK01000587.1:11585-13573 GCA_003483675.1 Microcoleaceae cyanobacterium UBA11344 | reverse complement strand
TCAAAAGTCTAAAACCCCAATCGACTGAGGAAGTGAAATCGACGTGTCAACCAACGCAGTCCACAAAAACACGGAAAACTCAGCTACCGTATTCGAGTTTGTTCAGTCAGTCAGTAAAGTGACCGCCGGAACCATACTCAGCATCACAATGCTTGCCAGTTCGGTAGTAGCTGGCGGACTGGTTGGCTTAGCGATCAGCTTCCGCAATTTGCCAGATGTTCGCATCTTGCAAACCTACTCTCCCACAGAAACTACCCACATTTACGACATCAACGGCAAGCCCCTGGCCAGCATCCACGACGAAGCCAACCGAGATGTCGTACCCCTTGACAAAATCTCCCCGAACCTGAAACGGGCTGTTATGGCGATCGAAGATAGCAGCTTTTTCACCCACAAAGGCATCAACCCAGGCGGGATAGCCAGAGCTCTCATAGTCAACCTAGAAAAAGGTAGAACCGTTGAAGGCGGCTCGACTATGACAATGCAGCTAGTCAAGAACTTATTTCTCTCTCCCAAGTCCAAAGTCAGCCGCAAAGTAGCTGAAGCGGTAATGTCTATCCGCTTGGAGCAAATTCTCAACAAAGACCAGATTCTGCAACTTTACCTGAATCAAATCTATTTGGGTCACAACTTATACGGCGTAGAGACGGCATCTCGCAGCTATTTCAACAAGTCAGCAGATAATTTGACTTTGGCAGAAGCAGCCATGCTGGCCGGGTTAATTTCCGCCCCCGAAGAATACAGTCCTTTCGCCAATTACAAGTTATCTAAAGAGCGCCAGGAAATCGTTTTAACCCGGATGGAGGAGCTCAAATGGATTACGCCCGCCGAAGCAGCTACCGCACGCAAGCAAAAAATTAAGCTCGGCAAAATTACCTCCTTTGGAGGCTCTCAAGTCCCCTACGTGACAGAAGCCGTAGTTCAAGAGTTGACCAGGCGTTTCGGGCGAGATGCAGTGCTCAAGGGAGGAATGCGCGTTCAAACAACCATCGACCTAAAAATGCAGCGGTTAGCCGAAGAAACCGTCAAAGCATGGCACGATCGGCTTTCTGGCCAAGGGCTGTTTTACGATCGCGACCAAGGTCAACTCGCCCTAGCAGCCGTCGATCCCCGCACCCACTTCGTCAAAGCAATGGTTGGGGGCGTCGATTACGAAAAGAGTCAGTTCAACCGCGCCATTCAAGCTCGACGCCAGCCCGGATCTTCTTTTAAGCCTTTTATCTACTACGCTGCCTTTGCTAGTGGCAAATACACCCCCGATTCCGTTGTCTACGACTCTCCTGTGGGCTATCGCGACGGCGACGGCTACTACTACCCTCAAAATTACGGTGGTGGCTTCTCCGGTGCCGTCAGCATTCGTAGAGCCTTGGAAGTATCCCTGAATATTCCCGCCATCAAGCTCGGCCAAGAAGTCGGATTAAATAAAGTCATTGAAATTTGCCGGATTCTCGGCATCAGGAGTCCGATGGAACCCGTAGTTTCTTTGCCTTTGGGTGCAGTTGACCTCACTCCTTTAGAAATGGCCGGGGCTTTTGCCACCTTCGCAAACAATGGCTGGCATTCTGACACCACCTTTATCGTGCAAGTAACTGACAGCAGCGGCAACGTTTTGCTCGACAACACGCCCAAACCCAAATTGGTACTCAATGCGTGGGCCGCCGCTTCTGTCAACAGCGCCCTGCAAGGCGTAGTTAACAACGGGACTGCAAGGGCAGCCCAAATTGGACGACCGGCTGCTGGAAAAACTGGTACAACTTCCTCAGAACGGGATATCTGGTTTGTGGGCTACGTCCCCCAGTTGTCAGTGGCTGTTTGGGTTGGCAACGACAATTACACACCGATGAGCTACGGTGCTACTGGCGGTACTCTTGTTGCCCCTATTTGGCGCGATTTTATGAGCCAAGCTTTGCAGGGAGTTCCTGTAGAAGATTTCAAACCTGCTTCAGCTTTTGAGCGGCCTTAATTCTTGGGCATGGGGCATGGGGCAT
>DMYK01000587.1:1448-11554 GCA_003483675.1 Microcoleaceae cyanobacterium UBA11344 | reverse complement strand
AATTCCTAATTACGAGTAGGGAATTCCGAATTCCGAATTCCTAATTACGAGTGAATAATTCGTAATTCGTAATTCGTAATTCGTAATTCGTAATTCTTCCTTCTTCCTTCTTCCTTCTGAAACTAGGGTTGTTTTTCTAGTTCAGATTTCATGCGCTCCAGCGTTGAGTTCATTTGATCAAACATTTGCTGGGGCGTGATCCCAAATTGATTGAGCTGCGTTTTTAACTGTTCTACCGTCATCTGAGCCATGAAGTCCTCAGACAGCTCGAAACGCTTCATAAAAATACGATAACGATCCATCATTGCTTCCATCTGAGCGATGAACATTTTCTTGCCTTCTCGATCGAATTTGCCGTAACTGCTGCCTAGTTTGACCAGGGATTGATAGTCCTCAAACAACAGCTTGGCTTCTTGTTGAACAATTTCTGAATCAAAAAATCCCATAGCTTTCCTAATTTTTTAATAGTAAACTAATTTTCATCCGTGGCAGTCCCGCTGCTTATGAGACTATTTTATCAGTTGGCGGAGGAATGCCCTACCCTTCAAAGCGTAAAAATTAGTAGCAATGTCCGTACAGGATAATGCATGGGGCATGGGGCATTGGTCATTGGGCATTGGTCATTGGGCCTTTATAGCATTCTGACTGTTGACTGTTGACTGCTGACTGTTGACTGCTGACTGTTGACTACTAACCACGGCCAACGGCCAACGGCCAACGGCCAACGGCCAACTGCCAACTAATGACTAATGACTACTGACTACTGACTACTGACTACTGACTACTGACTTCTTCAAACCTTCCCGATGCGTTCTAGTGGCCAAAACCGGACTACAGCGCGGCCGATGATGTTCTTTTGGGGCAAAAATCCCCATCTGCTGGAGTCATTGCTGTTGTTGCGGTTGTCTCCCATCACGAAGTATTGATTTTCGGGGACACGATAAGGCCCCCACTGATATTTAGGAGGTTCGGCAATATATTTTTCGACCACGGGTTTGTCGTTGAGGTAGACTAGACCTTTTTTAACGGCGACGGTTTGACCAGGTAAGCCAATTATCCGCTTGATAAATGCTTGGTCTTGAGTAAAGCCTTGTTCTTGCAACTGTTCGGGGGGGGCAAATACTACGATGTCGCCCATTGCGGGGGGATGGATGTAGTATAAAACTTTTTCGACTACGACCCGATCGCCTATATGCAAAGTTGGTAACATAGAATCTGAGGGGATGAAGCGCGGTTCGGCGACAAATGCTCGAATCAGTATTGCTAAACCCAAAGCAATAATCACTATCTGAAGATTTTCTCGCTGCGACTTCCACGCTTTCTGCCACCAGGTTCTTGTGCTGAGCCCTTCGACTCCGGTTCCCCTGAGCGAAGTAGAAGTATCAGGCTTATTTTCTGTGACTTCTGTACTCAAATTATTGTTTTCAGATGTCATTTAATCCTCCCATTATTTTACTGTTTTATAGCAACCGCCCAGCCTGTCAGGACATTTTATATCAAATCCGCTCTGCATCATAATTATTCATCTCTCTCTGAGCTCCCTCTGCGTTCTCTGCGTTCTAGAAAGGTTAAATCATTCCGATGCAACCGGAATTGATATTAAACTACTAAAACCATTGCTATTGTTCCATTTTTACATCGATCTTCTTCCGACTTCCATCGGACTTCTTCCTTCTTCCTGCTTCTATATTCGATAAAAAAGGCAGAGAATTAAGATTCTCTACCTGTTTTATGTGATGATTTTGAGTTATTTACGACGGCGAGATTTGTTATTTCACAACTTTACTCGCTTTCGCACTTACTCAGCACCTTGAGGCAGCAATGCCCGCTTTTGACCTTGCAGCACCTTCACAATTCCATCCTCGCCCACATCCACAACAGCGATGTCGCCATCCTTGATGCGGCCAGAAAGGATTTCCTCAGCCAAACTGTCTTCCAACAACCGCATGATAGCGCGGCGCAGAGGTCTAGCTCCATAACTGGGGTTGTAGCCCTCTTCTACCAGTCGTTCCTTGAACTTTTCGGTAACTTCCAGAGTGATTCCCTGTTCCGTCAAGCGGCCGAAAACTTCCTTGAGCATGATGACAGCAATTTCCTTGACTTCTTCCTTATTCAACTGACGGAAGACGATAATTTCATCTAGTCGGTTGAGGAATTCTGGGCGGAAATAGTTTTTCAGTTCCTCATTAACCAAAGAGCGAATGCGGTTGTAAGTAGCATCGGCTTGGTTTTCGCTGAACTCGAAACCGAGGCCGCCGCCGCCTTTTTCAATCACCTTAGAACCGATGTTAGATGTCATAATCAGCAGCGTATTTTTGAAGTCTACGGTGCGACCTTTGGCATCGGTTAAGCGGCCGTCTTCCAATATTTGCAAGAGCATAT
The DNA here is from genome assembly GCA_003483675.1 of Microcoleaceae cyanobacterium UBA11344. Taxonomy (GTDB): domain Bacteria; phylum Cyanobacteriota; class Cyanobacteriia; order Cyanobacteriales; family Microcoleaceae; genus Microcoleus. Next base: position 9,172 of record DMYK01000587.1, on the reverse strand, counting down.
TGAAGACATCGGGGTGAGCTTTTTCGATTTCGTCGAACAGCACCACAGTGTAAGGACGGCGGCGCACTGCTTCAGTCAGTTGGCCACCTTCGTTATAGCCGACATAGCCCGGAGGAGAACCGATGAGTTTCGAGACGGTGTGCCGTTCCATGTATTCGGACATATCCAGCCGAATCATCGCCTCTTCGGAACCGAAGAAATAGCCGGCTAGGGCTTTGGTAAGTTCGGTTTTGCCGACACCGGTGGGCCCGGAGAAGATGAAACTGGCGATCGGCCTGTTGGGGTTTTTCAGACCAACGCGGGCGCGACGGATGGCGCGGGAAACGGCTTTGACAGCTTCTTCTTGGCCGATCAAACGCTGGTGCAGGGTATCTTCCATGTGCAGCAGCTTTTCCGATTCAGATTCGGTCAGTTTGTTCACCGGGACTCCAGTCCAGCTTGCCACGATTTGAGCGATGTCTTCTTCGGTGACTACTGGGGAGGGGTCTGTTTCCCCGGTGCGGGCCTTGTCGGTTTTTTTGGCTTGGGAAATAGCGCGAATTTCGGCTTTGAGCGTCATTTCGCGATCGCGCAATTCTCCGGCCTTGTCAAAGTCTTGAGAACGCACCGCTTCGTCTTTATCTTTGAGGACTTTGCGTAGTTCTTTGTCAAGTTCCTTGGCTGCGGGGGGAAGTTGGGAATTGATCAAGCGGACTCTCGAACCTGCTTCGTCTACGAGGTCAATTGCTTTGTCTGGTAAGAAGCGATCGGAGATGTACCGGTGCGAGAGTTTAGCTGCGGCTTCCAGGGCCGTATCCAAGATTTTCAGCTTGTGGTGCTGTTCGTAGCGTTCCCGCAGGCCGAAGAGAATTTCGATCGTTTCGTCAACAGTGGGTTCTCCCACCATCACCGGTTGGAAGCGCCGTTCTAGGGCTGCGTCGCGCTCGATGTGCTTGCGATACTCATCGAGGGTGGTAGCGCCGATACACTGGAGATCGCCTCTTGCCAAAGCTGGCTTGAGAATGTTGGCTGCGTCGATCGCCCCTTCCGCCGCACCAGCACCGATCAAAGTGTGCACTTCGTCAATGACTAAAATCACGTTACCCGCCGTGCGGATTTCGTCCATGATTTTTTTGAGGCGTTCTTCAAATTCCCCCCGGTATTTTGTGCCGGCGACGAGCAAGCCGATGTCGAGGGTGACGACGCGCTTTTCTTCGAGAATGTCTGGGATGTCGTTGTTAGCGATGCGTTGGGCCAGACCTTCGGCGATCGCGGTTTTGCCAACTCCAGGTTCACCGATGAGCACCGGATTATTCTTGGTACGGCGACCGAGGATTTGGATGACCCGTTCGATTTCTTTTTGGCGTCCGACTACTGGGTCAAGCTTCCCATCCACCGCCATTTGAGTCAGGTTAGATCCGAACTCATCGAGGGTTGGGGTTTTGGTGCGAGCACCGCCGCCAGTGGCTGCGACTTCTGCGGTTTCTCCCAGCATCCGAATCACTTGGGTGCGGACTTTCGACAAGTCTACTCCCAGGTTTTCTAAGACTCTGGCCGCGACTCCTTCACCTTCGCGAATCAGGCCGAGCAGCAGGTGTTCGGTACCGATGTAGTTGTGTCCGAGTTGGCGAGCTTCTTCGAGGGACAGTTCTAGAACCCGCTTGGCGCGAGGGGTGAACGGAATTTCGACTGCTACGAAGCCGGAACCGCGCCCGATGATTTTTTCGACCTCAATCCGAGCATCTTTGAGGTTGACCCCCATTGATTTGAGGACTTTGGCTGCAACTCCGGTTCCTTCTCCGATCAGACCCAGGAGGATCTGTTCAGTCCCTACGAAGTTGTGACCCAGGCGGCGAGCTTCTTCCTGGGCCAACATGATTACTTTAATGGCTTTTTCTGTGAAGCGTTCAAACATGATTTATTCCCATCACCTGCTATGTGCCCGTTTTGAGGTCACGCTCGCACAACGAGCGTTTTTGTTTTTGTAGGGACACTCTCAACCGCTCTGCCGCACTGGAAAAGCGGTTGCAGATTCTAGGCTACTGTTGCAGGGTGGCTTTCAACTGGGAAGACCCCAATGGTGGCTGACCTACAACCTCCCCTAGACTGCAAGAAGATTGTTCTTCTCGGCCTGTGCCCAACCTACGACTATGTATTGAGGATTCTAGCACAATCTTTTTGGCTGTCATGCAGGTAAAAAAGTGGTGCTTACCGAAGTGTAGGGCGGGTTTTGTACAAAACTTATTGGTGAAAGGGGCGATCGCTCCTGCGTCAAGTAGTGTTGCTCAACTCCGAGGGTGGCGATCGGACTATACCGATCGCCATCTTTGACCTTGCTCAGTAGCAGAGTGCTTTTGGTCGTTAACTGGTTTCGTATATTGACACTCCTCGACCTGAAGGCACGAGGATTCTTGGTTCAATCAGTCGATTTGCTGGTTGATGCTGCCACCAACGAGTAGAGATCGGTCTGTCCCCAAGCGTTAATTTCGGTGTGCCCCACCGTATTTAAAGTGATTCCTGCACGGGCTTTCAATCCCTTAGCCAAAATGTTGATCGCGGCGTTAAGATCTCGATCTAATACCGCACCGCAGCCGCAAGCATGAGTTCTAATTGACAGCGATTTTTTAACAGTATTGCCACAGACTGAGCAATCTTGAGAAGTGTACTGAGGTGCGACAGCGATGACTGTTTTACCGTACACTTTCCCAAAGTATTGCAGCCATTGAGCAAACTGATTCCAAGCTGTGTCACTAATTGATTTGGCAAGGTGGTTCTTAACCATATTCTTCACCTGAAGCTCGACCTAGGCTACAAAATCGCTAGATTTTACCGCGCACAACGCCGTCTTTATGGCGAAGTCTTGGAGTTTCCCCGCTCGCGTAGTCGAATGGGCTGCCTGCTGACCCTCAAGTGTTTCCTTCCCAACTTGTTAATCGCTTTTTTACGATTGCTAGAACCTTTCTTCTTTCGAGAAACTCGTTTCTGCAACCTCTTCAACGCTTTTTCGCTTTTGCGAAGATGTCGAGGGTTGGGAACTGTGCTACCATCGCTGTCGGTATAAAAATGGTTTAATCCGACATCTATTCCAATAGCTTTACCAGTTGGAATAGATCCCTCCGTCCGCGACCCATTGATGCAAAACTGAGCGAAATAGCCGTCGGCACGCCGTACAACCCTAACTCGTTTAATCTCATCGGGCATAGAAATGCCAATCCCGACTACCAATTAATTTAAACGTCCCAGCAGCAAAACCGTCCTTAAAGGTGAGGCGTCTTTGATCGGCAGAAAGCGCCCATCCTGATGTCTTGTATTCTACGGAACGAGTGTGTTTTTTGAATACTGGGTAGCCTTTTTTTTCGGGTTTTTTAGCTTTACAATTAGCGAAAAAACGTAGGATAGCAAAAAGGGCATCGTTCAGCCGAGGCTTGACGTGCCATCGAGTTAAGTTTACCTGCCCTTTCAAACTCTTTTGCCATAATGGCGCATTGTTTGTAGAGGTGGGATAGTTTAACTCCTTGATTGTCGATCCAGTATTTAAGAGTTTTATTTCGGACAAATTGCGATGTGCGGATCATTTCGTCGATGACCCGGTATTGCTGTGTTTTGCCTTTCAACTTGAACTCTATTACTATCATGCAATTATGGTATCACATTGACAAATCACTACACCCATAAAAGATGCTTATTTCACAATTCTTTACGCTTTATGGTTGAAATTAAAGCCGTCCTTTTAGGACGGGGCTTTAGATCTTTTTTTTGGTAAGCGAATTATTTTAAATTCCTACAAGATAGCGGTAGAAATTGGTAGTATGTAATAAACAAAAAACCACCGTGTATGAGGAATTCCCATACATTAGACATCTCCAATAATTCTTGTGGAACAGGCAGGATGCCTGTTCAAAGCTGGCAATTCTTGCGATGTCTATTAGATGCGGACTCAACTTCCAACGCAAAGGGCTTCTTTCCCTACACAGTAGATTTGGGTGAATTCCAGAATTTACCGGGTTAAATGTATCTAGTCTGACTTGAAAATCTGAAACTTTAACGTTATAAAACAATCTAAGTCCTGTTGAAGGCGTAGTAAAGTAAATCATGAACACTAGAAACTTAGATGACCAGGTAGAAAGCACCGAAAATGGAGCGATCGAAGTTGCAGATAAATCCCAGGATGCAGCCGCAACTTCTGCGACTTCACAAACAGAATTAAATGCAGAAAAGCTAGGACTTGTCTACTTCATTCGGCATGGTGAAAGTACCAGTAACGAACGTAACATTTTTGCCGGAGTTCTGGATGTTGAGCTCACATCATTTGGCCGATTGCAAGCGCGTCAAGCAGGTGTTGACCTCAAGAAAAAAGGTACAAAATTTGACGCAGTATATGTCTCCCACATGAGACGCGCACGGCAAACCTGTGAAATCGCTCTTGCTTCCCCAGTTTTATCCGTGCTTTGGGGCGGTAATCTTGATCCGTCGGCTGTCTTGTCAAGAACGTTATCGATCGTTGCTCCCCTGGCGCTTCTGGCTACATTAAGGTTGCCAATTTAGCCATTAACGTTGACAAAAGGCAAGCTAAGCAAGGCAGAAGCTCAGGATGCTTATATCCTGCTTGTGAATCCCAACTTTTTCCTTTGGGCGGCTCTTTTCCTCGGAGTTAGTGCCACAATGCCGGAAGTGAAGTATGCTGTTTTTTGGGCAGCACTGGGATTTTTCTGCATTCCACTTGTCGAGCAGATATTGTTTATGACTTCATTCAGCAATGATATATTGAGAGAAACACTGCGTTCTTCGAGAATGGCAACAGAAGATGTTAAAAAGCTTTTCCTGCAATTGGATACTGATGGCAGTAAGTCGCTCGCTCGAACTGAGATTATGGATTTGTTAGGGCTAATCGAGGATATGACAACAGGGGAACGTAGCTCTGAAGAAGTCAGGAAATACATCACTGATTATCTGTTCAACATTCTTGACTCCGATAAAAATGGCAGTGTTGATTTAGCAGAGTTAGAAGAGTATGTATCAACCTATGGGTTGGTTGCCAACCTAAACGTTGCTCAAACATCAACTTTGACTCAAGTATGAAATCCTATTCAACCTTAAACAATGATGATGTCCGCTTATTTTTCCGACTGCTCTATGCAGGAATGCAAGAGTAAAGCTATTAGCTTGCGCCACGCAAAGTGTGGCGCAGGTGCTACTTTCAGGGGTGAAGATGACAATTGAACTGAAACCATCACAACAACAGATAGAGGAGATACCAGTTGCGATCGCGCCGCGAATCCAAGGAAGTATCGGACTAATTTCGTTATTTCTCGCAATCCTTGCCTTATCATTTGCCGCCATTTTCATCAGATTGAGCGAACGGGAACTGGGTCCAGTTGCGACAATATTCAATCGCTTCTGGGTAGCCACTCTCATTTTAGGATTAGGGAATGCGATCAAGACATTGAGCGAAAGAAACTCCCACGACTCCTCCCTCCAAAAGCAGCATTACACAGTCAGCGATTTAGTCTTGTTGCTAGTAATGAGTTGTTTTTTCTCAGGCACATTAATTACCTGGGCTTGGTCACTAACTCTGACAAGTGTCGCCAACTCTAATCTGCTGCATAACGTCACCCCACTGTTCACAACTCTGATGGGATGGCTGTTTCTAAGTCAATGTTTTGAGGGCAGATTTCTGGTTGGCATGGTAATCGCCATCAGCGGCTCAATCCTAATTGGAATAAGCGATTTGCAGGTAGCGAGCGATCACTTCACAGGTGACTCGCTTGCCATGCTATCTGCTGTCTTTTCTGCAGCCAATCTGCTATGTGTTGAAAAACTTCGCGCCAAGTTTTCAGCAACAACCATACTCTTTTGGTGTTCCTGCTTCGGGGCATTGTTAACTTTTCCGATCATTCTGCTCACAGAAAATGTACTTTTTCCCTATTCCTGGGCTGGGTGGTTGGCAATAGTTGCCCAAGCCTTGGTATGCCAAGTTTTGGGTCAAAGTCTTCAGGCTCATAACCTCAAAAGATTTTCCTCCGGGTTCGTTGCCGTGTGCTTGTTGCTCGATCCGGTGATTACTGCTATACTTGCGTGGATCATCTTTTCTGAAAAGTTAACTCCTCTGAACTTGTTGGCATTTTCTGTAGTTTTGACAGGCATATACCTGGCAAAGTCTAGCCAAGGAGCCGACAAAGTAATCACTTTTGAAAGTTAAAAGTCAAAAAATATTTCTGCTTTTTTCCTTGTTTAAGTGACGGGGGTCTTTTTTGGTGGCGGGAGGAATTGCGGGACTACTTGACAGGATCATTTTTATCAGAAAATTGGGCGGAGCGTTAAAACCCTCCGGTGGTTGAGCCCTCCGTCGAAACCCTGCGTCAAAATTTATCGAAAAAAGCGATTTGGGAAGAAACCGGGTTTTTTGCGTAATTCCTGTGATATATTTAGTTTTAGCCAACTTTCCGCACCATCCACTGTCACAATGGAAACACCAAGAATTATCTTAGATGAATTGCAACAGGTCTTCACCAAAATTGCTGGAGAAGACAAGCAAATTGATCGGACAGAATTTAAAAAAGCTTTAGGGCTGAAAGACGAATATTTTGCTGACAGACTCTTTTCCATATTTGATACCGATAGCAGCGGCGATATCAAAATAGAAGAATTTTTGACAACTGTAGAAAACCTAGTTTTTGCAACTACAGAAGAGAAACTTCAATTTGCTTATCAATTACATGATATTAACGGGGATGATTGCATTGAAAAAGCAGAAATTGCTCACTTAATTACTGCCAGCCTAAATGAAAATAATCTCAATTTTAAGCCGGAACAAATTAACGATTTAGTCGATATATTGTTCCTAGAAGCTGACAGCGACAACAGCGGAGAAATTTCTTTTGCAGAATTTAAAGGTTTAATCGGTAAATTTCCAGATTTAATTGAAGCAATGACAGTTAGCCCTATTAGCTGGCTCAGACCTCACAAGCAAAACTCTCAAACAGTTGCTTCTCCAGAAAAAAAGCGGACAAAAAAGGCTTACATCAAGCATTACATTCAAAACAATTGGGTCAAAATTGCTTTTTTAGCGCTCTATGTTGCTGCAAATCTGTTTCTTTTCTTCGGAGCAGTTGAACGATATGCAGATTTAGGGGCAAATGTATATGTTCAAATTGCCAGAGGTTGCGGTGCAACGCTTAACTTCAATGGGGCGTTAATTCTTATCCCCATGATGCGGCATTTTATGACTTTGCTTCGCAAAAGTAGCCTTAACGACTATTTACCCATAGATGAAAGCATCGAGTTTCACAAGTTGGTAGGTCAAGTCATGTTCGCGTTGGCAATTGTGCATACGATCGCGCATTTCCTCAATTACACCATATTACCAGTTCCCTTTACCGAAAGTCTTTTTGAGACAAAAGCTGGTTTATCGGGATTTTTATTACTGCTAGTTTTCGCAATTATGTGGGTGACGGCGCAAGATCCAATCCGCAAAGGAGGGCAATTTGCGCTTTTCTATCTAGCTCACATGGGGTACGGTTTGTGGTTTATTCTCGCGTTAATTCACGGCCCAGTTTTTTGGCAGTGGGTGTTATTCCCTGTGCTGGGATTTGCGATCGAATTAGTGATCCGATGGCGGACAACAAAAGATGCAACATTTGTAGTTAATGCCTCTTTACTTCCTTCTAAAGTTTTAGGTTTAGAAGTTCAACGTCCAGCATCTTTCAACTATCAACCAGGGGACTATTTATTTATTAAATGTCCCA
>DMYK01000587.1:838-1284 GCA_003483675.1 Microcoleaceae cyanobacterium UBA11344 | reverse complement strand
GGTACACCAAGTACAGATATTTTTGAATCTAAATATGCTGTGTTAATCGGTGCTGGTATTGGTGTGACTCCCTTTGCTTCTATCCTGAAAAGTATTTTGTACCGCAATCAACATCATTCTTCTAACATAAATTTGGAGAAAGTACATTTTTACTGGCTAAATCGAGAACAAAAAGCCTTTGAATGGTTTGTTGAACTGTTATCACAAATCGAAGTCGAAGACACTAACAAACTCTTTGATATCAACTTATATCTCACAGGCGCACAGCAACAGTCAGATATGAAGTCTAGCACCCTATTTGTGGCAATGGATTTGTTGCATTCTCGGACAAAAGTTGATTTGATTACAGGTTTAAAGAGTCGGACAAAAACTGGTCGTCCAGATTGGGATGAGATTTTCCGTGACTTAGCAAGACAACACGAACCCAATAAAGTTGACGTATTTTT
>DMYK01000587.1:418-757 GCA_003483675.1 Microcoleaceae cyanobacterium UBA11344 | reverse complement strand
AAATTTGAGACACGAACTCTAATTTCTCCTGAAATCTACCCTAACAGACTCAAGATCATGAAAGAACCTAAGATCCAACCGCAAAAACCCATTCAAGTCGCCATTAAAGACTTGCAAAAAAGTCATTCTCATCCTTCCAGTTGGCGACAGAGGTTTTTCGATACCCTCAAGAAAAAATACCNNCCCAATAAAGTTGACGTATTTTTCTGTGGACCCCCTGGACTTTCAACACAGTTGAAAAGTCTCTGCACAAAATACGGATTTGGCTATAGAAAAGAAAATTTCTAGCCCAAATACCTCTTAACTATGGTATGTGAAATTTGAGACACGAACTCTAAT
>DMYK01000587.1:192-348 GCA_003483675.1 Microcoleaceae cyanobacterium UBA11344 | reverse complement strand
ATTCTCATCCTTCCAGTTGGCGAAAAAAGTTTTTCGATACCCTCAAGGAAAAATACCCTAATTTTCACATTTTCTACGTGTTTTTCAACATCATTGCTATCTGGACTGGCTCTGCCAGTATATTCGCAGCATGGGCTGATGGAGTAAATGTGTTAG
>DMYK01000587.1:0-150 GCA_003483675.1 Microcoleaceae cyanobacterium UBA11344 | reverse complement strand
TGCTTCTCTTAGATGATCTATCTTTGAAGGAATTGCTATTAGGAAGCAAAACTCCTTCAGAAAAACCTTTCGAGGATATGAATTTTAGGGAGAAAGTATTTCATGTCTTCAAAACTAAGTATCCCAACTTGTCTACTATCTACACTCTCA
>DMYK01000588.1:1821-3762 GCA_003483675.1 Microcoleaceae cyanobacterium UBA11344 | reverse complement strand
CGGTAAATCACTTACTATAAACGCTGACCTGTCATGCTGAGTGAAACTCAGCATCCGGCGATGTGCGCGGTGAAATCTAGCGATTTCGTAGCTTACGAAGAGCTTCAGGTAAAAAACATGGTTAAAAACCACAAGCTTGCCAAATCAATTAGCGATGCAGCGTGGTCACAGACTTGATCATTATTTGGAATACTTGGGAAAAGTGTACGGTAAAACAATAGTTGCTGCTGCTCCTCAATACACTTCCCAGGATTGTTCAAATTGTGGCAATACTGTCAAAAAAACGCTGTCAACCAGGACTCATGTTTGTGGTTGCGGTACGATATTAGATCGAGATCACAATGCTGCTCGCAACATTTTGGTTAAAGGGTTGAAGCAAGCAGGAATTAATTTAAATACGGTGGGGCACACCGAAATTAACGCTTGGGGACAGACCGATCTCTACTCTTTGGTGGTAACATCAACGAGCAAATCGACTGATTGATCCAAGAATCCTCGTGCCTGATAGCCGGGGAGTGTCAACCACGTTAATATTGTCTCAACTCGATGTTTAAGACTAGGAGCTAACCATCCTTTTCGACGAGTCCGATTCAGAAATCGATCGGGGTTGCAGGCACACAGGCACGAGTTGGTCTTGCCCTAGGAATACGGCATAAAGAAGGACGAGATTCTAGACTTGCTTTGATTGCTTGTCCACGATGGGACTCTGCTGCCCAGATTACTTTTTTACCCTCTAGCAAGGCAATTCCGGTTGTTTAGAACCTGGATCGATTTTGATTTCTAGGGGCGTGGTTTGAGTTTCTGGGCGTGATTCCTTCAAGATTATAGTGAATGGCAATCTACAATAAATAGCCGCTTTACCTTGATTCAATAGCCATCTCGCATGGGCTGGATGTACTGGATTTTGAGGGCGTTTATCGGTGTCGATCACAAAGACAGAGTTAGCCATGATATTGAAAACTCCAATTACTTGGGTGATGTTCGCTTTGCCAAGGTTTTAAGAGCTTGTTAACAGCACTGTCTTACCTAAGAGTAAAACTGTTTAACTGTTAACGATCGCAGCTCCAAAGTAGCGTCGCATTTGTAGGTATCTTGATTCCAAAAACCTAGTCAATTAAGACTGAGGCTGGTCAGCTATCTAAAAAGTTGGGACTCTCGGCCCCGTCTATGAAAGAGCGGGGTGCTGACGGTAGCTAACTTGAATCAAGTCTGTGTTAGGCTTTAATATAACTTAATATGGATTCGCGATCGCGATCGTCCCAACTTTATAGTCGGGATTGATCCGGGCTAAAACGTTGATTTTTTTCTCTTGTTGTTTATAGCGGGGGCATTCTCCCGACATTTCAGCTAAAATTAAAGGTCTAATTGTACATCATAATTAGTTTAAGGAGGGAGATTCTGTGCAACTAAAAACTAAAGTAGCCGTAAAGCGTGCAACTGGCGCATTTGCTCTAATTGACAGTTTGAAGCGCCACGGCGTCAAGCATATTTTTGGTTATCCCGGCGGTGCAATTCTGCCACTTTACGACGAACTCTATCGCGCTGAAGCGGAGGGCGGCATCAAACACATTTTGGTGCGGCACGAGCAAGGTGCTGCTCACGCAGCGGACGGCTACGCCCGCGCTACCGGACAAGTTGGGGTTTGCTTTGCTACTTCGGGGCCGGGCGCAACTAATTTGGTGACGGGGATTGCGACGGCTCAGATGGACTCGATCCCGATGGTGATTATTACCGGTCAGGTACCTCGTCCGGCGATCGGCACTGATGCTTTTCAGGAAACTGATATTTACGGGATTACGCTGCCAATTGTCAAGCATTCTTATGTGGTGCGCGACCCCAGAGATATGTCGAAAATCGTAGCAGAGGCTTTCCACATCGCCAGTACGGGGCGTCCGGGGCCTGTGTTGATTGATGTGCCGAAAGATGTAGGTTTGGAGGAAT
>DMYK01000588.1:0-1787 GCA_003483675.1 Microcoleaceae cyanobacterium UBA11344 | reverse complement strand
AAGGGAAATCCGCGGCAGATTAATCAAGCAATTCATTTGCTGAAAGCAGCGTCGCGTCCTTTGCTGTATGTGGGCGGCGGGGCGATCGCCTCTGCGGCTCATGAGGAAATTAAGGAACTGGCGGAGCTTTTTCACTTGCCGGTCACTACAACCCTAATGGGCAAAGGTGCCTTTGATGAAAATCATCCTTTGTCTGTGAAGATGTTGGGGATGCACGGCACGGCTTACGCTAATTTTGCGGTGAGCGAGTGCGATTTGCTGATTGCTGTGGGAGCGAGATTTGACGATCGCGTGACTGGAAAACTAGACGAGTTTGCCGCTCGCGCCAAGGTGATTCACATCGATATTGACCCGGCTGAGGTGGGCAAAAATCGCGGCCCAGAAGTGCCAATTGTCGGAGATGTGCGGCAAGTTTTGATCGATTTGCTGCGTCGCTGTCGGGAAATTGGGGTTTCGGGTAATCCCGAACAAACTGCGGAATGGTTGCACAGGATCGATCGCTGGAAAAGTGACTATCCCCTAGTTGTGCCCCACTATCCCGAAATTTTGTCTCCCCAAGAGGTGATTTCCGAGTTGGGAATTCAAGCGCCTGATGCTTACTACACGACGGATGTCGGTCAACACCAAATGTGGTCGGCTCAATTTTTGAACAACGGGCCCCGGCGCTGGATTTCTAGCGCTGGTTTGGGCACGATGGGTTACGGGCTACCGGCGGCGATGGGCGCGAAAATGGCCCTGCCTCACGAGCAAGTGATTTGCATTGCTGGCGATGCTAGCATCCAAATGAATATTCAAGAGTTGGGAACATTAGCACAGTATGGCATTAATGTCAAGACTGTAATTGTCAATAACGGCTGGCAGGGCATGGTGCGGCAGTGGCAGCAGACGTTTTACGGCGAGCGTTATTCGTCGTCGAACATGGAAGTGGGGATGCCGGATTTTGTGATGCTGGCACAGGCTTACGGGGTGAAGGGGATGCTGGTTTCCCATCCAGATCAGTTGAAAGATGCGATCGCCGAAATGTTGGCTCACGATGGCCCGGTGCTGTTGGATGCCAAGGTGACGAGAGACGAAAACTGTTATCCGATGGTAGCTCCCGGTAAGAGCAATGCTCAAATGCTAGGTTTGCCCGATCGCAGCCATTTGGAATCAGCAGAGTTAGTTTACTGTGCGAGTTGCGGGGCTAAGAATGTTTCGAGCAATAAGTTCTGCCCGGAATGCGGCGCGAAACTTTAAAGCGGTTTGTAGTTTGTAGGGGCTTTCTGTGGGGGGAAAGCCTTTTTTTATTTGATATTAAATCCGGTAATATCAATTCCAGTTGGATCGGAATGATTTAACCGCAGAGAACGCAGAGAACACAGAGAAAGAGAAGAGAGAGATGAATAATTCCGATGAAGAGCGGATTTGATATAAGTAGGTCGCCTTAATTAAACGTAAAAAGCGATCGGGCTGTCTGATCCCCGACTTCTTACAGCCTGCGGGGATCTGGGTATGATATAAACCACAGATGAACGCTGATGATAATTAAAGTTTTTTATGCTGAATCAGGCGGCTTCGGAAAAAAAACTAGAGGTGGGAGTAAAGCAGTCATGTCATCTAAAAGTGTAGAGTCTAGCAGTAAGATTGCTAATTTAAAATCTCCTAATCAAACCAATAGAGATGTTTACATTGCAGTCAAACTAACTCTCCTGATTTTGCTGCTAACTATCTTGTCGAAGTTTTTTGCGATCGTCAATGCTGGCGAACGAGGCGTACTCATGCAGTTCGGCAAAGTACAAGAACAGGTA
>DMYK01000305.1:788-2755 GCA_003483675.1 Microcoleaceae cyanobacterium UBA11344 | reverse complement strand
CAGCTAAACCTGCGCGCGATCGCTGAATTGCATCTGCAACCGCCGTCACCGCTTCATCCTGTCCAATTACCCGCTTGTGCAGTTCATCTTCCAAGTGCAAAAGTTTCTGCATTTCCGATGCAACTAACTTGCTAATCGGAATTCCCGTCCACTTAGAAATAATCTCGGCAATGTCAGATTCGGTGACTTCTTCCCGCAGCAAACTTTTACCAGTAATTTGAATTTCTGACAGTTTAGATTCAGCTTCATGCAGTTGTTTTTGCAACTGGGTTAACGTGCCGTATTTCAACTCAGCAGCGCGGTTTAGGTCGTATTTTAACTCAGCTTGTTGAATTTCAATGTTCACCTTGTCAATCTGTTCTTTAATCTTTTGAATGCTGTCAATGACACCTTTTTCCGATTGCCACTGAGCGTTCAAACCGCTTTGATTTTCCTTGAGGTTGGCTAAGTCTTTTTCCAATTTTTCCAAACGGTCGATCGATGCAGCATTGCTTTCTTTTTGCAGCGACAGTCTTTCCATTTCTAGCTGCAAAATTTTGCGATCGATTTCGTCTAATTCTTCCGGCTTGGAAGTAATCTCCATTTTGAGTTTAGCCGCCGCTTCGTCCATTAAATCAATGGCTTTGTCAGGGAGGAAGCGATCGCTAATATATCGAGTAGACAAAGTAGCCGCCGCCACTAGGGCGCTGTCGGAGATTTTAACGCCGTGATGCACTTCGTACCGTTCTTTCAAACCCCGCAGAATTGAGATAGTATCTTCAACAGTTGGTTGGTCAACATAAACTTGTTGAAAACGGCGTTCTAGGGCTGCATCTTTTTCCAGATACTTGCGGTATTCATCGAGAGTTGTAGCACCAATACAGCGCAATTCTCCCCTCGCTAACATCGGTTTTAGCAAGTTGCCGGCATCCATCGATCCTTGAGTTGCACCCGCACCGACAACGGTGTGAATTTCATCAATAAATAAGATGACTTTCCCGTTACTATCCATCACTTCTTTGAGCACCGCTTTCAAGCGTTCTTCAAATTCTCCCCGGAATTTTGCGCCTGCAATTAATGCGCCCATATCTAAGCTAATTAATTGTCTGTCTTTGAGAGATTGTGGCACATCTCCGGTGATAATTCGTTGGGCGAGTCCTTCGGCGATCGCAGTTTTACCTACTCCCGGTTCCCCGATTAATACGGGGTTATTTTTGGTGCGACGGCTCAAAATTTGAATCGTGCGGCGGATTTCGTCATCCCGTCCAATTACCGGATCGAGTTTACCTTGACGCGCTGCTTCTGTCAAATCTCTGCCGTATTTTTCCAGCGCTTCGTATTTACCTTCTGGATTTTGATCGGTCACTTTGTTCTTCCCCCGGACTTGGGTAATTAGATCTTTGAGCTTGGCTTCATCTAGTTTAAATTCTTGCAACAGATTTTTGCCAAAGCGATCGTCCTTAATGTATCCTAATATCAGATGTTCGATCGAAATAAATTCATCGCCATAGTCTTTCCGATAAATTTCGGCGCGATCGAGTAAAGTGTCGAGAGAACGACCGAGATAAACATTGTTCCCGCTTCCAGAGATTTTCGGCTGGCGACTGATGAATTCGTCTGTGCGATCGCGCAATTTAGCTAATGGTACGCCTGCTTTGTTAAATAAGCTGCTAGCAAGTCCCGATTCTTGTTCCAGCAAAGCTTTCATCAAGTGTTCGCTTTCTAGCTGCTGCTGCTGGGCTGCTTTGACGAGTTCGGGGGTGCGGGCTAGGGCTTCCCAGGCTTTTTCGGTAAATTGGTTGGGATTATTCGGTTGCATAAATTTTAATCTCCTGAATTGAAAGCGATCGATATTGTAGAGGCAAATGATTGATTGCCGGTACAATTATCATTGTAGAGAATTAATGGCGGGCGATCGGATCGGTGTTCCCTATCTTTAGATAGATATTTCCGTCCTTTGTCGCAGTCTCTCGCAGCCAAAAGCGCCT
>DMYK01000305.1:216-668 GCA_003483675.1 Microcoleaceae cyanobacterium UBA11344 | reverse complement strand
GGAGCGCTGAACAGCCAAAATTTGATATGATATTATTCAAATATTTATTATAGATCCATGTCCGAATCCCGAACACTTGAGTCAGCCGTAGAATTTGCCGAAAATTCAGAGCCGCGCTGTCCATGTATCCTGTTGCTAGACGTTTCCTACTCTATGTCCGGCGCACCCATTAATGCCTTAAATGAGGGATTACGCATCTTCAGAGACGGGCTGAATCAAGATGGATTAACCAAGAAGCGCGTTGAAATAGCTATTGTTACCTTTGGTAGTAAAGTAAAGGTGGTTCAGGAATTTGTGACTGTCGATCGGTTTTGGCCACAGACAATAAAAGTAGGAGGAGCCACCTACATGGGAGCTGGAATTGACAAAGCTTTAGACATTCTTCAAGCCAGAAAAGCCTTATATAACGCGAATGCAATCAGTTATTATCGCCCTTGGGTATTTATGATTAC
>DMYK01000305.1:0-183 GCA_003483675.1 Microcoleaceae cyanobacterium UBA11344 | reverse complement strand
AGTTGCTTTCTTTGCTGTGGGTGTGGAAGGGGTTAATATGACCCGCCTCAGTCAAATTGTCGTCCGCACACCTGTGAAGTTAAAAGGGCTGAAATTTCGGGAGATGTTCCTATGGCTTTCAGCTAGTATGGATAGAGTATCTCATTCTAAATTAGATGAACAAGTCCCCCTGAACTCGCCCGC
>DMYK01000437.1:9642-11159 GCA_003483675.1 Microcoleaceae cyanobacterium UBA11344 | reverse complement strand
ACTTCTTCATCCCAGGAAGCTGAAAGCAGTCCGTAGCTCAATCCCAGAACGCCTAGACCAAAACAGCCCATACTTACTAATAAGACTGCTGTGTTGGGTAGGTCAAACAAGCCCTTGCTGACAATTAAATAACTCACAAAAAATGTGGAAATTCCCAGGAGTGTTGGTAAGCCGCAAAATAAGGCTATGCGCGATATCATGCGTCTGCTGACTGCTTCTGGGATGGATTGCGCCTGCTTGTCTGTTTTGTTGGCTTGGGGCTGCTTGTCTTCTTTGACTAGGTTTTCTTGGGGTTCTGCGGGCTTTTTGGGCGTTTTTTTGCGATTTGCGATCGGTTCAAACGGTAAGCGCTGGCGGGGTGGTTCGGAGGACATATTCTATCTCTAACCTGAAATCTCGAACTTTTATTCTATAAGTCTTGGTGTTTGTCCAAGGTTAAGGAATATTGTCGCAAACTTTGGTCTTGCTGTTTAGCCGCGAATGCCTAAACGGGCAATCAATGCTTTGTAGCGATCGACACTTTGCTTTTGGATGTAGGAGAGGAGGCGTTTGCGACGGCTGATCATCAGCATCAAGCCACGGCGGGATGCGAAGTCTTTTTGGTTGATTTTCAGGTGGGCGCTGAGTTTGCTGATGCGATCGGTCAACATCGCGACTTGCAAGTCGGCTGAACCGGTGTCGGTTTCATGGGTTTGGTAGTCGCCCATGATTTCTAGTTTGCGTTGTTGTGTAAGTGCCATGAATTGAATTTATGTTTTTTTGTACGGTCACAATCTGCTATGGTATCACACAACAAGTGCTTTCGGACGCACGGTGCTGATCAAATTTATGGGACCAATGGGTTACTCGCTCGAATCAAAGGTCGATCGAGCCTGACACAGAATTATCTGCTCAAATAGGCGATCGCCTCTCGTATCCAATCATCAGAATTACCTTTCTTCGACAAATTGCCGTCTTGACTGAGGGTTTGCAGCGCCTGTAAGACTTCGGCCCCAGTATATCCCAAAGCCAGCAAAGTCATCTCGACTTCTTCTTGAATCGCAGCGGGCACCCCGGCGGCGCAGACAGTGGTCAAACCTTGCTGCTGTCGCCATTCTGAGAGTTTACTTTTAAGTTCGAGGGCTAAACGTTCTGCGGTTTTGGTGCCGACGCCTGGGGTTTTGGAGAGGATGCGGGTATTGCCGCCGACGATTGCTTGGACTAAATCTTGCAATCCTAAAGTATCTAAAAGTGCGATCGCCAGTTGAGCTCCAACGCCACTAACACTTGTCAACTGGCGAAATAAATCCCGTTCGGCGGCGCTGCCAAAACCGTACAATACGATTTGGTCTTCCTTAACTTGCTGGTGAGTAAAGATTTGGGCGATTTCGCCGGTGGGCGGCAATTGACCGGTGACGCGGGGCAAAATTTGGATTTCATAGCCAATTTGATTGACTTCGAGAGTTAGGATGACGCGGTTGCTGCCTTTGGTGATATCGGCGACAGTGCCTTTGAGATAGCTAATCATAAAATTAATA
>DMYK01000437.1:0-9605 GCA_003483675.1 Microcoleaceae cyanobacterium UBA11344 | reverse complement strand
GCTGTAATTTACCTTTTTCGTCGATCGTTCCTGTGACTTCAAAGGCTTTCATTTGTTTTTCCTAGATTTTTTGGAGTTAATACTATTATATAGCGCTGCTCGCTCAATTTTGTGATTTTTAAGTCAAAATCAGATGCTCTTTAACTAAAGACAAATCGACCTTGCCAAAATTTACCACAAAAGCCACATTCAAATTTTCCAAAGATTTGATGAACCACTTAATGTCATTATAACCTTTACCTTCATAGTGATTGAACAAAATAGAAAATCGTTTTTCCAACTCCGGTTTAAGTTGGCGGGAAAGCAGTACAAGTTTAAGCAATAAACCCATTGTTCTGCTGGGGCCGAGGTTGTACACCAAGTCGTAAAAAACGTAGTGGCTGGGATAGGTAATATTTTCTACTACTAAAAAGTTGAACAATTGATGGCAAGTCCGAACTAACAATAAATTATTTAACTTCACCGAGTCATTTTCTGGGAATGTATTTCTGATCTGCTTGTACAAGCGATCGTTAAATTGACGCCCGCCGTATTCTGGTGCGACAGAAGATATTAAATATTCATACAAATTAACTTTAAACGATTGATAAGATGGAGTATTTCTGGCATCTCTCAGGAAAAACTGAGCCGCTTCTTTATAGGTGCGATCGCCTGCTACTTTTCCGGCAAATTCCCTGACAGCTAAGTGCAGTTCCCCATCGTTCAAAAGTGTCGGATTTGCCGCCCGCTCCACAATTCCGATCTCTGTATTTCTCGGCTCAACTAAATAATTTAAATATTGAGATAAATCCCTTTCAAATTGCCGTCTTCTTTGAGATTGCAGGCGTTTGATGGTTTGTTGGTCTTCCTCAATGCTGTCCTTGCTCAGCAAAGAATGGCCGTATAAATAAGGATAGCGATAAATTAATTCGCCCAAGGCACAATTCGACTCTTTTTGGTGCGGTTCAGGCTCTTTTTCTAGGGCTTTCACCAAGCGCTCTAAAGTGACAAATTCTTCACTTTTTGTAAAGAAAGTTATTTGCTCCTGCAACCGCTTGACTATATAAAATTCCATCCCGAATCGGGGAGAATTATGCTTAAATAAAGCCAGTAATTGAGCGATCGCCCCTTTGTATTGTAAGTGCAACTGCCAGCGGTTGATCGGGATGTAGCAGCAGCGGTGGAGGATATATTTAAAATCCTGATCCGATCGCTTCACAGAGACAATACTGTACAAAGTTGCTTCAATTTCTCGATCGGGATAGCCCATACCGTCGATAAATAGCTGCCGGAATCGTTCGATCACCTGTGTTGGCGATTCTTTTTGCACGCAGTCGGCGATGTGAGCGTACAATCTCTGCTCGTTGCTGCTAGCTGGAAGAATGTCTAAAGGAGGCAGACTGAGAATATTACTATCTGCACTGGTGTCTACAACTTTTGTGGCAACGACTTCTGGTTTTCGAGGCAAATCTCGATCGGGATACAAGAACCAATAGTGTTCTTGACTGAGTTGTTTATTCGCCGCCCAATCCCAAGCTGACTGCAAACTTTCACCAGTTAATAACAGCGATTTATCTTCGCGATCGGAAGCCAGCCATGCTGTCAGTGCTTGTTTGTACGGAGCCAGATTTCCCAATTCCTTTTCCACCCAAAATAGATTAAAAACTGACTGATAAATTAGGTTGCCAACTATTAATTTACCTTGAGATTTCACCACCAATCCTGACATTTCCAATTCCCTTTGTTCGGGAGAGTAATCGACAGAGACTCCCTCGGTTTTTACGGGTTTTTCAGGCCCCTTCGGTGGCAAAATTTTCTGGTACTGCGCTAGCAACCGACTGGGGTCACATTTTCCAGATAAAATCCGTCCGCGAATTGTCCTCAAATGTTCTGGATCGTCCCAATCTTCCCAATTTTTAATAATTCTGGTTTTCACCAGTTTTTCCACCTGCTGGGCTTCGGAATTTCTGCCTATAAAAGACCCATATTCAAGTACCAAGTAGCAAACTTTTTGAGTCAAAAACGGTTGACCACCCGTCCAAGCTAAGATTGCTTGGAGCACTTTTTGGGGGCGAAAAGCTTTGAGTGCCAATCCTTTTGCAAGCGGCAAACTTTCTGGCAGTTGAAATCGGCTTAAATTAATTGCCCGTCCAATCTGAAAAGGATTGCAGCTTTGCTCTGGCATCAATTCTGACGGGGGTGCTGCTCCCATAACCGCAAAAGTAAGGCGCTGGTATTCTGGCTGAGTGGCTCGCTTGGAGTAACCAGCCCGGAGCAAAGCAAAGAAATCATGGACACTGAAATTTAAGCTGAGGATGCTGTCAATATCGTCTAGGAAAATTACTATATTTTGCGAAACTGATTTGAGCAGAACTTTTTCGATAAATATATCCAATCGCTGTATCGGTGATAGTAATTCGCGATCGTTCCACCACTTGATGGCATCAAACCTATTGGTGAGGTGCAAACTGCTGGTGATGCGGTACATGATTCCCGCATACCATTTTTGGGGGGAGATATCTGGGCTGCTGATGCTTTTCAAGTTAATCGCTGCAAAAACAGTACCTTCTGCTTGCAACCTTTTCGCGGTTTGCACCAGCAGGCTAGACTTTCCCATGTGCGGCGAACTCAGCACATAGCAGAAGTGTCCGGCTTTGAGTGCTGCGTAAAGTTCGTCGTCGGCGGGCCGCCTGACATAGGTGGGGGCACCAGCAGGCAGATATCCTCCGACTTGATATTGATAGGTTGAGTTTACTTCTGCTGTCACCTGCTGCTGATTAGTCAAGATGATGCACCTCTATTTTGTCCGATCGAAAGGTTGGTGACAAATTGCAATTATTGCCAGTTGACTAGGGTAGAAAATTTTTGTGCTTTTTTCTCCATTATGTACTAACTCACCGTTCTTTTTCTCAATCTCGATCGTATCTTTGCAATCCTAAATCTTCCGATCGAGGGTTCTTACCCCTCGCCCCTTGTTGTTTACACTTATTCACAGGGTTGCGTGAATTTTCACTCTCGCCCGATCGAGAACCCCAAAAAGCCTTTGTGTTTACATTTTTTTCTAATAATATAGCAGTCGCCCTTGTGAGGACAATTGCTGAAACCCTTAATAGTTAAGCATCCTACTCCCGAATCCCGAATCCCGATTCCCGACTCCGGCTATACTTGAAAATTCACTCGGTGGTAGGATGTCGGCTGGGAAACTCATCACCGCAGCGCCCTGAAGGCTGGTTCAGCAATAGCAGCCCATAAAAAACCCCAGCGTTTTGCTGAGGACTGCTTGAGTGGGAGATCTCGTTAATCTGCGTTTTTTTAATTGACTGAGATGGCATGGAATTCCATGCTGTTAAAAGATGCACCCTGATGGATTAACTACCCGATGGATTAGCACCCTGATGGCATCACTCCCTGATAGATCAACGCCCTGATGGCTGTCACTCCACTACCCGAAAAAATCTGGTTGGTGGAAGATTGTGGACACTACTAACACGTCACTTCCGGCGTTTCTGATCGCTCAGGGTGTGCCTGTCTAAATTGATTATGGCAGGCAGATTTCTCAGAATACAAGTGGGCTATTGCATCAACCCACTTCTGACTGATCGGATTTGCCAAAAAGTGTCAATCTCGCAAATCAGGGTCATCGAACATGAAATACAGCATCTTAGTTTTAGGCGTATTCGATCTAGGTAGCGCCAGTGCAACTGCGATCGCCCCACAACAAAAAGCAGCTAACTGGTTGACGGCGTTTGAGAGTCATCCCGACTTCAGCTACACTGGAACGAATGAGGATGGGGATCAAGAAGAGGTAGAAACAGGTAAAGGCTAGAAAAAATTAGCGCGGAACTGATTGTCGTTGTTGTCTCTAACCGCCTCCGGGAAGAGAGGCGGTTCAAACTCCATTCAGCTATTAGTCTACCTAAATCCCAGGGGTGAATGGGAAAATAAACGGGTAGGGCAAGGATTAGGGTGGAGTTTCCCCATCTCTAAACATCCTTACCTTCGATCGGGCGATTCGGATCTGGCACAATCGTATTTCATCTCGTAAAAACCCAATGGAAAATACTCTCGCGACTACTCGCAGACTGCGGGTATTGACAAGAACCCAGGAACGGCGTCAGGCGACACCCAAAGAAAAAGATCTAATTCACCTGCTGGCGAATATAGCTTGCAGTTTGGTGAAGTACGACTACAAACACGCCAGCAGTAAGGGGGTGATCCCGCCATCGGAACGGAAGTGTTTAGCTGAATGGCACTACCTGCGACTTGAGCAAATTCGCCGGATCGAACGCTCCCTAGAGCCCGTAGCTACCCTTAAGCGCGTCTACTACAAGACTATTCTCAGTCCGAGGGATCTGAAGTCTTTGAAACTTCAGTGGCTTGAGGAGGACAAAAACCGGGTCAAGCGGGTCGATCCTGACTTGGATGATATACTCAGCGAAGCTTTGGATCGGGGAGATACCTTGAAACAGCTATTTCAGACGATCGAAGCCAAAGAACGCACATTTTCGGCAACTCCCGGCCCTGGCGTGGTGCCTCTGTGGGTCAAGGAGTGGGAAAACTCGGGCTATGACATCAACTTTTTTCCGCCTTCGTTCTCTGCATGGGCTTCGATCGTAGACGATTAGGCTCAAGAAAAACTCTTTGGAAATGGCAACGATCCCCTTCGGTTGCTCCGCTAACGTCCAATCCCGCCATCAACTTTATTTGCCATTACGGCCATTTCCGAAGACAGTGCCTGCGACGCGGGAAAGCTAGCGGCGGCTCCGGCATCCGATCGCACAGAAGTGAATCCGAGTCAGTACCGTTGTACAATGGGGGAAAACCAGGGCTTCAGTTAATAGCTGATAGCTGATAACTGATAGTTTGTCATGACTGACTCGATTTCTACTTCTCCCTTAAACTCGGCAGCCGATACAGCCGAATTCCGCTCTCAGTTACGATCGGGTTCGGAAAAAAGCCAACTGCAACTGCTACAACGACAAATAGCGGATTCCGGTTGGGATGTATTGATGGAATTTTTATTAGAGCGCAAGTCAGAAGCCCCAACTGCGGTAACGGGCAAGGTTTACCAGATTCTTTACAGCGCTGATTCAGAGAAAGCAACGGCATTTTTGCAAGGGAATTTTCCCACGGGGATTGTGCCACTGATCTCGACCTCAAACATTGACTACACTCCACTGCAACAGTTGCTAGCCTTACAAGAGTTTCAAGAAGCCGATCGCTTGACTTTAGAGAATCTTTGTGCATTGGCGGGCGAGAAGGCTTCCGTGAGAAAATGGCTGTATTTTACGGAAGTAGAGAGTTTGCCGGTGGCGGATTTGCAAACAATTAATACGCTGTGGAAAGTTCATTCCGAAGGCAAATTCGGATTTTCGGTGCAACGGGAAATTTGGCTGGGTTCGGGCAAGAATTGGGATAAGTTGTGGCCGCTAATTGGCTGGAAGAAGGGGAATAATTGGACGCGGTATCCGCAAGAGTTTATTTGGGATTTGAGCGCACCTAGGGGGCATTTGCCGCTGTCGAATCAGTTGCGGGGTGTGCAGCCGTTTTCGGCTTTGATGGCTCATCCGGCTTGGTTAAAATGAATGGTTTGGGATTTTTTGGGGAAGGTGGGGCGGGCTGGATGTTCGGCCCACAATTGTTGGTGGGGAGATGGGGTTTTAATATTTAACCGCAGAGGGCGCAGAGAGCACAGAGGTAGAGGAATGAAGAGAATAGGGCGATCGATCTTTTGTTTGCAATAAAAAAGTCGCATTCCCTAAGCTGGAAACACGACTAATTTTATCGATGGCAACTTTGGCTAATAGCGGTTTCCTGAAACCACTAATATTTTTATATGAGTAAAACAGAGTTTTTTTCACACCAGCTTAAAGAATTCTTGCAACTCCAGAAGTGCGCGAATTTCTAGGCGTGATTTTTCAGCTTGTTCGATGCTAGGGAATGGTTCAGAGAGTAATTTTTGAAGTTGTGTAATTACTGCGTCAGCTAATGTCAATTGTTTGTATTTCTGCATTTCTTTAATCCATAGTGGAGATGGGAATTGGGAAGAGGTCTATATCACCTAATTACTTCCCACATCTCTATATTCCTTGAACAGCAAAGGCTTGACGGCTCAATTTCAACGCACCTCTGGCGCTGTATCCAAAAGTGAGCCAAAATTGAGCCGCGCCACAAATTGGCAGATGTTATAAGTTAAATATGGTTAATGAAGGTTAAAAAATCAGCATGGCAGCTAGTCTAAGAGCATCTGAATCAGGGCTGGAAATTGTCGATCGGGCAAGGCGAAAGAAAGGCTTGGAAAAACAAGCTTCTAGCTGGTGCGGAGATGCCCAAACTTCAGTCGCAACTTTAAAGCGGTTTTGGCGGCGGAAGCCTATTGAGCAGCCGGTTTTTGTCAATATTTGCAAGGCTGTAGAATTGGATAACTGGGAAGATCTTGTTGATAATAGTCCCTTGTCTCAGACAGATTCGAGAACAGAGTTTTTTGCTTGTGACGATGCTTGGGTTGGTCGAAAAGACCTGATTAGTGAACTCGCCCAGAAGGTTCAGGGTTCGTGTCGCCTGTTAATTCTTCTGGGCATCGCGGGAATTGGTAAAACGGCTTTAGCTGAAAGATTGGCGGTGGAGTTACAAGACGACGATCGTAAGTTTCATCAGGAGAATTTTGAAAATCAACAGCAAGCTTCTGATTTTGCTAGTGTGGCGATTCGATGGTTGGAAAAGTGGGGAGAACGCATTACGCCAGATGACCGCAAAGATACACAGCGGTTGCTGAATCAATTGGTCAAACGATTGCGATCAAATCGTTATTTGGTGGTGATAGATTCTCTGGAACTGATTTTAAAAGGAAATGAAGAAACAGGCTGGAATGGTTTTCAGGATCAGTGGTGGGCAAAATTTTTTGAAAGTGTTTTGGCAGTAGAATCTTGCCAAAGTCTGATCATCGTAACATCGCAGGATTTGCCAGAGCAAATTCCGGCTCGTTATAAAAATTTTTGGTATTGTCAAGAATTGAGGGGACTGACAGCATCAGAACAGTTAGCCTTGTTCGATCAAACTGGACTAGAGGTTGAAATAGATTCGCCAAACAAACCTTATTTAGAACGAATTGGGGCTGCTTATGAAGGGCATCCATTGGCTTTGCGGGTGATTGCTGGGGAAATTGGCAGTCAGCCTTTTTATGGCAATGTGGCGGGTTATTGGCATAAATATGGGCATGAAATTGAAGAGGTGGAGAAGGCAATTGAGGAAGCTAAGACTAAAGGAATAACGGCATCAGCCGATGACAATTGGCGACTGGATCGATCTACTCGCGAACTGCGAAAAAATGTGCGCTTCCGGCTGGAAAAGACGTTTGAGAGATTGAAAAACGATGTTTTGAATGCCTATCGATTGCTTTGCGAAGCTTCGGTGTATCGGTGTGCTGTACCGGAGGAGTTTTGGCTGAGTCATTTGGAGGATTGGGATTGCGATGACCAGAAGCAAGAGTTAGCGTTGGATGCGTTACGCGATCGCTTTTTGTATGACCAAGCTATTTCTTATTATAAGGAAAGTTTATCCAAAATGTTGAAGATAGGCTATAGTTTAGGTGTTGGAAAAGTTCACGGCAGTATGGGGAACACTTACCTTGCTATAAGAGAGTACGAGCGAGCGATTAGTTGCTATGAAAAATGTTTGGTTATTTCTAGAGAAACAAACAACCAAGAAACTATTGGCTCAATATTGGGCAATTTAGGGAATATATACTTTGCCCTAGGGAAATACGATATAGCTATTGATTATGCTGAGCAACATTTCATAATTGCAGAAAAAATAGGCAATTTACAGGGCATAGGGATAGCATTAACTAATTGGGGAAATGCGCTATTTAAACTTGGTCATCATTTAGAAGCTCATAAAAAGTTTTTGAGAGCAGGCAAAATTTTTATACAAATTGGCGATGTTCGCTCTGAGGCTCTAATTTTTTACAATTTGGCGATGTTCCAAGCGGATTTAGACAACCTCCCTCTAGCTATTGAGTCTTGCGATCGCGCTTTATCCATCGCCACAGAATTAGGCATCCCCCTAGCAAAAGAATGTCAGGAATTAAAGAAAAAATTACTGAGGGAAGAAACATAACTTGTAATGTGTCCCTGTCTAATAGAAGATGCAATAGCGATATTCCTCAAAATGACTAAGAGCGATCGCTCACAAGCCTAAAATCACACCTAGGGCTACTGCCAGCTCATCCATATAATTTTCATCTAAATGACCGATTACCCTAATAACCCTGGATTTGTCGATGACTCGAATCTGTTCGCAAAGTATTACTGAATCTTGATTTAAACCCCCAACTCCCGATGGAACAAATACATGAGAAGGTAAAAGAGCGCGACGAATCTTCGTAGTAAACGGTGCAATAATAGTATGAGGACTTACTGCATTAGCACGGTCAATCTGTAAGATGACAACAGGTCTTATACCAGCTTGCTCTGTACCAACTACCGGATTCAAATCGCATAACACGACATCTCCTCTTGTATATGTTGTATTTACTGATGAAGCTCCTACCATTGAATTTCTCCACTGGCTAACTTTTCTTCGTAGGCTTCTAAATTCTTTAAATAGTCAGAAAAGTCTGATTCAGTAAGCTGTGGCAATTCACTGTTGTATTTGAGGAGCAAAAAGTCTATGAAATCATTCACTTCTTGAACAAGCGATTCTGGTAGCTGGCTAATTTTAGAAATAGTTATATCGTAAACTGTCATGTTTTTACCTCAAAGACTTTCATTGAGTTGTTTCAGATCCCCTTCAGACTGCACTTGCTTGTGTAAACTAATTTTATCACCCACTTCATACCCAGTGTTAAAACCGGCTTCGCTGCTGATTTGAGAACCAGTTCTGGTTTTAACTTTACCACCTAAACTCTGTAAATAATCGGCGATCGCCTGTTGATTCTTCTCAAACATCGATCGCACCACAATCCCCGGAGTCGCCGCCACATCCCCCGATCCCGGAATCCCCGACTCTTCCATCTCCTGCTTTTGTTCCAATCATCTTTGTCTCAATCTCGTCGCGCAGCCAACCCGAAAAGCATTGAGATACGCCAATCCTCTCCCACTTCCTTTGCGGTATTTGGCCCTCCGCTCGATCGCCTGACTCAAATACTCATAAAGGTGCGTGCAAACAATCAAGTTAGTAGAAGTTCCCACCAAAAACATACTACCAGTATAACTGTTTCGCATCGCATTGCAACCGTTAGCTTCGGCAATTCCCGAAAGTAAAATCATTTTCCAAGTCACATAGCGCGGTGTAGTTTCCACTCCGCTTTCGCTAATCTCTTCCTGTTGATTCGGGCCTAAGTCGGCGAGGCTAAGATTATATTGTGCTAGCAAAAGAGAAGCTTTTTCTGCCGCCGCAGTCGATTCGTTTTCATTGGATGAAGTGGCGAGGGCTAGCAGCTTTTTGATTTTATCGACAATACTTGTATCTACCATTGTTCAATCGGTTTTAGGGTGAGAGTACGCGGTGGTAAGGATTTGGGGATATTTCTATTTTAGTATAGCGTGGAATGTGCGATCGTGTTTTTAGGATTTTTTTGAACCGCAGAGGCCTCAGAGGGCGCAGAGAGAGGCAGAAAGTCCTGG